>DPLS01000389.1 GCA_003541875.1 Bacteroidota bacterium
AGCGACTGCTTCAGTTGTTCTGAAACTGAGAAGTGGGAAACCTCTGAAGCGCGAGACGGTGCAGGGGATTGCCCATTTGGTGGCAAGCAGCGTGGAAGGTCTGGAAACGAACAATGTAACAATCGTCGATTCACGCGGAAGTCTTCTCTCCGATGCATCAAAAGGAAATTCGATTGCAGCGCTCACATCCACC
Source organism: Bacteroidota bacterium (assembly GCA_003541875.1). GTDB lineage: Bacteria > Bacteroidota > Ignavibacteria > UBA10030 > UBA6906 > UBA11986. The sequence continues at coordinate 194 of DPLS01000389.1, forward strand.
CAGTATGAGTTGCAGCAGAAAGTCGAGTCCTACCTTGGACGTAAGGCGCAAAGCATCCTCGAAGGCGTTGTGGGTATCGGGAATGTCCTCGTACAGGTGAACGCTGATCTCGACTTCCGGCAGGCGGAACGGACTCTTGAACAATACGATCCCGACAACACCTCCGTACGCAGCGAGCAACTCACTGAAGAGAAGACTCCTGTCAACGATACGCTGCCACCCGCAACCCGGGCAAACACGGTGACGAACTACGAAGTCAACAAGACGATTGAGCACATCGTTGAGAATGTCGGCAACATCAAACGGTTGTCTGTTGCTGTTCTTGTCAATGGCAAGGAGAAGACTGTCGAGCGCAATGGGGAAAAGACCACAGAATATGCACCGCGCCCGCAGGAGGAAATGAATCAACTCACGGATATCGTGAAGAAAGCTGTAGGCTTCAATCCTCAGAGAACGGACGAGGTATCAGTCATCAATCTCCCGTTCGGCAAGAATGTTGAGAAAGAGGATTTTGTGTACAAGGAAACTCCCTTCAGCGACTGGCGTGATATTAGCGAGAAGGTGTTTCTTGTTCTGGCCATGGTCGGTGCAATCATTGTTCTCCGTTCATTGCTGAGCAAGATCAGAGTCCAAGTTGGAACAGATTCTCGCTACACCAATGCCGAGCGAACCATCGAAGCGATACGCGCAAAAAAAGCGAATCTGACGTTGCCACATCCCGAAGACGAGATCTCTGAAGAGGCGGCATTCAGATCTGAGCGCAGGAAGCGGATTACCGAGTACGTGAAGGAGAAACCGGCTGAGGCTTCGCAACTCCTCAAGGTATGGCTGGCAGAAGATTAGAGCTTGTGAGGAAACAGGTTAACCGGACCAGAAATACAACAAAGAACTCAATAACTACATGGCGCCTTCACCACAAACAATTGAGAGTCTCTCGAGCAAACAGAAAGCTGCACTTCTGATGCTCTCCCTGGATGTGGAAACCGCAACAAGCGTCATGCGCCAGCTCGCTCAGGATGAGATAGAGAATCTGACAATTGAGATTACGAACATGAAGGGGGTGCACTCCACGCTCATAGACCAGGTTGTGGAGGAGTACCACCAACTGATCACAGTACAGGAATATGTTGTTCAGGGTGGTCTTGACTATGCGCAGAAGTTGCTGGAAAGCTCCCTCGGTTTTGCCAAAGCGGCCGATGTCCTTGAAAAAGTCAAGGCGCTCACGCACGTGAAAGGGTTCGGGATGCTAAAGAAAGCGGATGGTCAGCAACTTGCCGGCTTTCTCCAGAAAGAGCATCCGCAAACCATTGCTTTGATTCTCTCCAACCTTAGTCCTGAACAAACTGCACAGGTATTCACAGAGCTGTCGGAGGAGGTCCGTGACGATGTGTCGTTCAGAATGGCGACACTGGGAAAAGTCTCACCCTCATTACTGGCCGAAATGGAACAGGCGCTGGAGGGGATTGCTGAAACCGAAATCACGCACAACATGAGCTCCATGGGAGGCACCAAATCGCTTGCAGCGATACTCAACAAGTGTAGCAACGCGACCGCGAAAGCCATTCTCGAACATATTGAACAGAAAGAGGGTCAGCTTGCTGGAGAAATCAAGCGTCTCATGTTCCTGTTCGAAGATCTGATCTTCGTTGATGACAGAGGCATTCAGAGAATGCTGCGAGAAGTGGACAAGAGAGACCTCGCGCTCGCGTTGAAAGTTGCGGATGACAAACTCAAGCAGAAGATCTATGCGAACATGTCGGAACGCGCACAGGAGCTTCTCAAAGAGGAATTGCAGTTCATGGGTCCTGTTCGTCTGAAGGAAGTGGAGGGCGCCCAAACCCGCATCGTGGAAATTGTGAAGCAACTTGAGGAACAGGGAGAAATCGTCGTCATCGGTCGTGGCGGAACGGAGGAAGTCGTTGTCTAACGTTATCAAACTTCAGCGGACGGTTAGAGGAGTCCAAATCGACCACAGGATCCATGGCCTTCGGCGTATGGATCTCTCCGGGAATGCGATGGTGGGAGAAGGGTTGCGTCAGCTCGGCCATGATTATATTCCTCTTGTGGATGAATATCAACGCGGGGTTGAGGCTGGAAAGGCTGAGGCAACAAAGGAACTGCAGCTCAGTTATGACGGGCAGCTGGCAGAGGAACGGAAGAGGGTTGGGATGCTGATGGCCAACATCCGGAATCAGATCATGCTGGTGCAGACTAGGTGGGAACAATCCGTAATGCAATTTTCGCTTGCGATCGCACGACTGGTGATTAAGCAAGAAGTGGCGGCCAGCAACGAGGTTGTGCGTGGCCAAGTGCGGGAAGCGCTTCGGCATTTGGTAGGAGTCGAGAAGGTGAAGCTGCGGGTTCATCCAGAAGACGAGAACATCATTCGACACTGTCGGGCGGACGTGTCCTCTGCGTCTGACTCATTGAAAGAAATGGTCATCGAAGCAGACGACAAGATTGACCGAGGTGGTTGCATCGTCGAAAGCGACTCGGGCAATGTGGATGCCCGCCTCTCCACACAGCTCGACAGGATTGAATCGCTGTTGTTTGAACAAAGGGGAGCGGAGACTCAATCGTGACGGACTTGAACATGCTGGAAGAGACCAGACCTGACACGGAAGTAATGTTCCCCGATGGGATTGCTGCATCGCTGGCACGTTTACGGAATGTTGATCTCCTCAAGGTGAATGGAAGAATCACACAGGTCATCGGGCTCGTGCTTGAATCGACCGGACCATCGTCCTCGCTCGGCGAGGTGTGCGTCATCAAATCGAAAGACGGAGAGGATCTCTGTCTATCTGAGGTGGTGGGATTCAGAAATAATCGAGTCCTCTCAATGGTGCTTGGGGATGCTGAAAAGATCAGCCCCGGAAGCGAAATTGTTGCCACGGGCCAAACACTTTCGGTCAGTGTCGGCGATGCTCTTCTGGGTCGAGTCATTGACGGACTCGGACGACCGTTGGACGGCAAAGGTGAGATCGAAACAGGGGAACGCCGGTCTATCCATGGGGTGCCGCCGAATCCGTTGGATCGCAAACGTATCACCGAGCCGGTTGCTACGGGAGTTCGTTCAATTGATACACTCCTCACCTGTGGCAAAGGGCAACGCGTCGGGATTTTCTCAGGGAGCGGTGTGGGGAAGAGCGTTTTGCTCGGAATGATTGCTCGTGATACGAGCGCAGACGTCAATGTGATTGCCCTGGTTGGCGAGCGAGGCCGCGAAGTTGGAGAGTTCATTGATCGGGAGCTTGGACCCGAAGGGTTGCGTCGGTCGGTGGTGGTGGTTGCAACAAGTGACCAGCCCGCCCTCATTCGTATCAAAGCCGCCTTCATGGCAACGGCGATTGCAGAGTACTTCCGCGAGCAGGGGCTGGATGTAATGCTCCTGATGGATTCGGTGACACGGCTGGCGATGGCACAGCGCGAGGTTGGTCTGGCGATCGGCGAACCACCAACTACGAAAGGGTACACGCCCTCCGTTTTTGCCATGCTGCCGAAGCTGCTGGAACGTGCTGGAAATGGAAAGAGGGGGAGTATTACTGGTCTGTACACGGTTCTTGTCGAGGGTGACGACATGAACGAGCCAGTTGCGGATGCGGTGCGCTCCATTTTGGATGGACACATCGTGCTCTCGCGTCGATTGGCGTCCGCGGGGCACTATCCGGCAGTCGATGTGTTGGAGAGCGTCAGCAGAGTGATGCCCATGATCACGACCGATGAGCACCGGCATGCCGCCCAGCGTATGGTGGATCTTGTTGCAACATATAGAGAGAGCGAGGATCTCATCAACATCGGCGCTTACGTAAAAGGGAGCAATCCCAGAATTGATCAGGCTATTGCCGCGATTCAAAACATACGGACTTTTCTAAAGCAGGATGCGGATGAACGTGTAGAGTTCGGCAGTGGCGTCAAACAGCTCATTAAGATGATGGCGCCGTAGTTTCTTCAAGGAGGATTATGAAAGCGAACAAGTCGCGGCTTCACCCGGTGATCAAGGTGAAGAAATTCAAGGAAAAAATGGCGCAGGGTGAGTTGATTCAGATTCAGGCTACCCGGGAGAAGGAGAACACGACCCTCTCGACGCTAAACAAGAAGAAGGAACATGCGCTGGATGCAGCTGTCCGGACGACCAAGGCAAAGGCTACCGAGGTTCAAACAAGTCGTGCCTTCATTCAGAAGTTGTCACGGCAAATCCAGCAGCAGGAGAAGAAGATCGAGAGCATCCTGGTACAGGAAGACGAAAAGCGTGTCGAGTTGACAGAGAAGTCCCAGTCGAGGAAGATGGTTGAGAAATTGGACGAGAAGCGGAGAGAGACCCTGGCGAGAGAAGCCGAACGGAAGGAGCAGCGGTTGCTTGACGTGCTGGCGCGCAGACTGACTTTCGTATTGTAGACGATGAAACCGATGCTGATATACGCGGGGATGTTCGTTGCCTCGTTACTGGTGGCGATCGAAATCGTGTTGTTGCTCGTGCCGCGTGATCAGGAGCGAACAGTTGTCGCGTTAGTCCCAAGCCACACAGGCAAGGGTGTGCCCAAGGCCTCGCGGGTGTTGAGAATAGACAGCACGACCACTTCCCGTGATAGCGTTGCTGTGGCAACGCGAGATACAGTGAAGAAGGAACCACCCGCATCGATAGGACTCCAGGATAGCATTGCACATCTGAACGCTACGCTGAAATTGGAAAGGCAAAAAGTTGCCTCCCTCACCGAACGTGCAGTGGGTGATACAACCCGTCATGAACTGGTCGGGTCGAAAGACATGAAGATCATGGCAAAGCTGCTCGACGCCATGGATGCGCAAGGAGCGGCGAAGATCCTCCAGAATCTTGAAGACAAACATGTGAAAGAGATCCTACTCACAGTGAAGAAGCGCCAGGCAGGCAAGATACTAAGTTCATTGGATCCGGAACGAGCCGCGAGAATAATGAGGTAGAACATGACCATGATTCCCACCGTTAGTGCAGCCTCTTTCTTTGATACTGTCCGGACAGATGGTCAGGCAACTGACAATCTGCAAGATTCAGCAATCAACGATGACGATGGCCTTGCGCAAGGGAACTTCTTTCCGATGTTGGCGAGCGCCATGAATGGTGTCTTGCAGCAACCGTTGGCTGAACATCCCAACCAGGCGGATGCTAATGATCAGTCTTGCGAGGATCTGCCAACCATTCATTCCGACATGTCGGCAGCGGATGGTGCTCAAGGTGTTGACATCGGATCAACACTGAGCATTGAGCCCAACAAGATCCAAGCTTCGATGAATGAAGGTTTGCGGGATATGGTTGTTCCGGCGACCAGCACGGATGATTCTCACCATCTCAGTCTGTTCCCGTCTGTGGTGGCAACGCCGTTGCTTCAAACCGAGATGGTTGCCAGTTTAGGACAGCGTTTGTCGATTTCGATGCAGTCAATCCAGGCGAATGAGAATACACCTCTTAATCAGGAGCGGGAATCCTTTTCACCGACTGCGGCTACTAGCACACCACAGGCCAAACCGGATCGGGGCGAAATACAACCGACGGTGGGCGAACGGCTCCAAACCATTCTGCCGTCCAGAGCACTGTTGGATGTTCTTGACGTTCAGGCCACTCCCATCGAGGTGCACGAGGGCGTTGGAACATCACAAATGCCCGGTGAGCCGCTCCGTACAATTCCCTCGGCAGCCAAACCGACCGATGCACGCGCAGATTCAAACCTGCCGTTTATCCAGATTGAACGCAATGATAGGCAGATTCTTCGTCCTTCAGCCGGTGCGAGAAGTCTCGGGATTGGTCCACCGGTGGAGAAGAGCAATCCCTTCCCTCAAGAGATTGCTTCGGAGAGGGAGCCGAATGAGCCAATCCAATCACGTTCCTCGGATCGTCTTGCCCCTGCCACCGATGGGACTGTCTCCAATCGCGGTGCGGACACCCATGCTGTGCAGCAGAGCGTGCGCGGAATCTTCACTCCCATGTTGTCGACCGTTTCTTCCTCCGCAATTCTGGGGAATGGGGAGCGAGCGTTCTTGTACCAGGTGGGGAGAGAAGTGACGAATGGCGGTGAGCGACTCAACTCTTCTGAGCCTCCGAAAGGAACCGGGACCACTGCACACGCTGAAACTCTTGAGGTTCGCGAAAGTGAAGGCTTACCAGAGCCACAACGGATGATCGACGCTGATCAGACCGCAATTCCTATTGCAGATAAGCCCGCGACACAGGTTGAAAAGTCTCCAACGCGAGGTCAGAAGGATGTCACCAAGTCCGACGCAAGTTCTGACGCACTGGGTTCAAGTGGCAACAAGGTGATGCCCCCTACGGCTGGTCAAGAGGCAAATGCGAAGAACTCTAACAGTTCGGAACCAGACGGAACAGAAGCGAGCAAGCAGAGTTCGCTCCGCTCTAAGGAGAAAGTTGCGGCAACAGAGGGCACGGAAGAGGGGAGGACAACAGTCAGAGATCGAATTGAAAAAGCGTCTGGGAGTGTCCGTCAACCCTCTGTTGAACCGGAGTCAACCTCTACGGCTTCAGATGCCATTGCGGCCGATAGCTCATTGAGAGCGTCCGAAAACCGGACAGTTGAATCAGCGTCGGCGAGGGGGCATTCGCTGCCCGGCATCCAGACAATGAACGCTCCAGCGAATGTTGGCACGAAACCGACAGGATTCATGTCTCAGGAGTTGGGATTCGACGCTCGGACAATTTCCTCGTTGGTTACCGAGCACATGACGAAGGGAATCTCAAACGAACTGGTCCAGCGATTGCGTGACGGTGTGTCAGAGCTTAAGCTGCAACTGAAACCGGAATCCCTTGGTGAAATGACCCTCAGCGTTCGTCTCGACGATGAGAAGGTTGTTGCCCAGATACGCGTCACGCAGCCGGACGTGAAGCTGGCGCTCGAAGCAACTGTGCCTCAACTGCGCGATGCCCTGGCCTCTCGTGGTATTGAAGTGCAACGTGTTGACATTCTTGCTGCGGGTGATGCGCCGACCCGAGAGTCCCGCGGACAACAGGAAGCCAGACAGAGACTCTCCGCAAGGCGGCGTGGAGGCGATGTTGCCGAAGAACGGTACAAAGGCGCAAGGTCGATGGGATATAACACAATTGAAGTAGTCATGTAGGTAAATGGAGGACGATATGCCAACATCAGTGCAATCTCCCGCAGTGGGAACTTCAAGTCTGCAATCGCAGAGTAGTCAGCCGAAGAGCATCCTCGGCAAAGATGATTTTTTGAAACTGCTCACAATGCAAATGCGCTACCAGGATCCAATGAATCCGGTGAAGGGAACGGAGTTTGCAGCGCAACTTGCTCAATTCAGCTCTGTCGAGCAGCTCTCGAATATCAACACCAATATTCTTCAAAGTATTGATGCGAACTACCTCATGTCGCAGTCAATCAACAACGCCCTTGCTGCCACGTTCGTTGGCAAGGATGTGCGCGCTGCCGGCAACAAATTCCAATTCAATAACGCCGTCGATGCCACTCCTCGCCTTGGCTATTCGTTGCCCGCCGCTGCAGATTCGGTGGTTGTGAAAATTTATGATGATTCTGGGAACCTCATCAAGACAATCTCAAATACCGGGAAGAACAAAGGGGACAACAGCTTTACTTGGGACGGGACAAATGAACAGGGTCAGCGTGTGAGTTCTGGGAAGTATGAATTTTCTATCGAAGCCAAAGATTCCGCAGGGGCGTCAATCGCAGCAACATCATTTATTGCTGGTACGGTCACCGGCGTCAAATTCAGAGCGGATGGCACGGTGTTCGTGATTGATGGGATGGAAGTGAAGCTGTCAGAGATACTTGAAATAATGCAAGGATGATTTATGGCTGAGACCGTCGTAAATGGCGTTACCCTGCCGTTCCTCCCCGTGGGAGGAGTTGAAGGCCTGAAGGCGCGCGGCCCCATCGAACTGCCGAAGGAGCGGTCGTTCGACACGATTCTCGAAGGGGAATTCAACAAGCTGAAGTTCTCGAAGCATGCACAGCAAAGGCTTGAGTCGAGAAACATCGAGCTTAATGATGCGGATCTTTCGAGTCTCCAGCATGCAGTTGACCTGGCCGAGAAGAAAGGGGCACAGGAGTCGCTCGTGCTGCTGCGTGACTTGGCCTTTATCGTGAACGTGTCAAACAAGACCGTGGTGACGGCTCTTGATGGCAAAGGGACGGATGGGAATGTATTTACAAACATCGATAGTGCAGTGATTGCGCATTAGGATTTCTAGTTAACGCGGGCTGGCCCTTTTCGGAAGTGTGAGGAAAGGAAGCCCCTCCGGTCAGGCTGAATGACAGAGGCCCGGCCAGAATGCAAACATCTACATATCATAGGAGGGTAGTACCATGTCATTTCTCAGATCGTTGTTCTCCGGTGTTTCGGGAATGAAGAACCACCAGATCATGATGGACGTGATCGGTAATAACATCTCGAACATCAACACCGTTGGCTTCAAATACGGAAGGGCAACATTCAGCGAGATGTTCGCTCAGACGCTTCGCGGTGCAACTTCACCGACTGCCACCAACGGCGGCTCAAATCCCGTTCAGGTCGGTCTCGGAATGAACATCAACACCTTGGACACTCTTTTTTCACAAGGGAGTATCGAGACGACAGGCCAGTCAACTGACCTTGCAATCAGAGGCTCAGGATTCTTTGCTGTGAACCGCAATGGCGAGACGCTATACACCCGCATGGGGACATTCCAATTCGATGCGGACGGGCGACTTGTTCATCCCGGTACGGGGGGAATCCTCCAGGGCAGGCTTGCTGATGCGAGCGGGAACATTCCGCCCGGAACACAACTCGAAGACCTGAAGATCGCGGTTGATCAGAAGTCCCCGGCGAAAGCGACAACCCGTGTGAAGTTCTCGGGCAATCTTGATGCTTCGGCGACCATGGCGAATATTGCCCTGAATGGGACTCTTGATCCGACGGCGACCCCCGGAACCCAGGTGAATGTTACAAGTACTGTCACCGATAGCTTTGGCCAGACTCACGATGTGGTCTTGCGATTCACCAATGCGAGCGCAAACACCTGGGACGTCACAACAGTATCCGCAACAGGTGCGACTGTTGCTGGCGGAACTGCAACGGCAACCTTTGATCCGGTGACAGGACGTCTCGTCTCATTCACAGGCGCTGTTCCTGTAACACTGACGTCGACATTGAATCCGCCCGCGCCGGCAATGACGATTGACCTGCGGGGCGTGAATCTCACTCAGCGTGCGGGAGCCTCATCTGTGACCGGCACCTTCAATCGTTCGGCCGATCCTGTGAATACTTCGGTTTCGGTATTTGATTCACTCGGCAACCGCCATGCAATAACACTTACCTTCACCAAGACGCCGACTGCCAACGTCTGGACATGGAGCGCAACGGTTCCGGCTCCAGCCTCGATTTCAGGGGGTGGTTCGGGTACAATCACCTTTAACCCTGACGGGACGCTCGCCTCGTTCGCGTATGCGGGCGGCGCCACGTCGCTTGGGATTGATCCCGGAACTGGTGCATCTCCATTGAGCATTGCGATTGATGCAGGAGCTCCGGGCGTGCTGTCAGGTATCACCCAGAACCAGGGCACGTCCAACATCGCAGCCCGTGATCAGGATGGTTATGGGGTCGGGTCATTGAGCAATGTTTCAATTGATCAGACAGGAAATATTGTGGGTGCCTTCTCAAACGGTCAGGTCCTCACGCTGGGGCGCGTGATGCTCGCTGAGTTCAATAACCCCGGTGGGCTGATGCGCATGGGTGAGAACATGTATCAAATTTCCGGCAACTCCGGCACGCCGGCAACATTGGCTCCCGGCGAATCGACGCAGTCAGTGATCGAGGCTGGCGCGTTGGAGCAATCGAACGTGGATCTTGCTGACGAGTTCACAAAGATGATCATGGCCCAGCGCGGATTTCAGTCAAATGCTCGTGTTATTACAACGAGTGATGAATTTCTGCAGGAAGTTGTGAATCTGAAACGCTAGTTCTGACGTTGGGGCGGTGCCACGGGGCATCGCCCCATTTTCTTCTTGGATCGAAGAATGATCGCATTAACCAGGCTTCATGGCGAACCGATAGTCATCAACGCCGATCTGATTGAATTCATCGAACCAACCCCGGACACGATGATCTCGACAACGACGGGGAAGAAGATCATGGTGAAGGAGACCATTGAAGAAGTAATCGGAAAGGTCGTTGAGCATCGCCGTCGGTGCAACATAGCCAGAGAATTTCCATCCGCAAGCAGCTCAAGCTCTTCTTCACCACTTCCACCACCTGTCTGATATTGGCCACCAGCGCGAACGAGTAGCTGCCTCACCCGCTCTGAAATCCACAATTCCTTTCATTCTGTGCTTGTTTTCTCCCGATTCCACTCCCCATAGCTGGCATGTGGTTTGACATTCTTCAATGAGAATAACCATTGGAAAAGTATGGCAAAAGAATCTCTTGCATCAGACCAGAGACCAGATACTCCAGTATCGACTCCTCCCCCGACTGTAAAATCTTTCTCGATGAAAAAGGTATTGATATTCGGCGTCCCGATTTTTCTGATCCAGGTTATTGTCATCTATTTTTTGGTCACGAAGTTCATCTTCCCTTCAAATGAGACCCAGGCTGCAGAGAAAACGACCGAAGAAACGCCGGAGAAGATTGAGGAGCCAGTTCGCCATGTGTACGTCGTGGGAGATTTGATTGTCAATCCGGCTGGCACCAATGGGACGAGGTTCCTTCTTATGACTGTCGGCGTTGAGGTCGATTCTCTACAAACAAAGGTGGAGTTGGAGAAGAAAGACATTCAGGTACGGGATGCGCTCATCTCCATTCTCGCGAGCAAGGGGCTTGACCAGTTGGGCAGGGTCGATCAACGAGAGGTGTTACGAAGTGAAATTGCCCAGAAGCTTGGCGAAATATTAGTCACGGGGAAGCCCAAAAATGTCTACTTCGGCAAGTTCATTATCCAGTAAAGAGGCGCATGCCAGAGATTCTTTCACAACAAGAAATCGATAGCCTCCTCTCAGGCATAACGCCGGTCCAAGGGCCGGCAATTGTCGAAGAGGAAGAGAAGGAGAAGGAAGTCTTTACATTTGACTTCCGGCTGCCGCACCGTCTCTCCAAGAACCAACTCCGAACCCTGCAGGCCGTTCATGAGAGTTTTGGTGAATCGATGAGTTCGTATCTGGTGTCGCGCTTGCAGACCAACGTCTCAATGAACGTAACGCTGGTTGATCAGCTCTTCTATTCCGAATATATCCTTTCGATACCCAGCCCGAGTTGTCTCTTCATTTTTCGCATTGTTGAATCGGACGCACTGGCGATTCTGGAAATGAGTCCGCAGCTCGTTCTGGCAATGGTCTCGCGGATGCTCGGTGGAACCAATGACGTTACAAACAAGCCCCGGCTTATTACAAAGATCGAGCAAAACATCGTCAGAGGAATGATACAACGGGCCCTGAGCGATCTTCAGAAATCCTGGAAGAGCATCGCTGCCCTTACATTTGTGCAGGAGCGCTATGAGAGTGAGGGTGATTTTGCGCAGATTGCTCCGACAACCGAAATCGTGCTGGTCGTGTCGCTCGAGGTGACGATTGCAGACCAGAAATATCTTATGAACATATGCTTCCCGACATTTGCGCTGGATGAAGTGCTGGCCAAGTTGAACATCCAAAATTCTGACAACCTCGCCGGTGCCTCGAGGACTAATGAGTGGACCGATCTGTTGCTCAGGGGAATTGGATTGACATCGGTGACCGGGATCTGCTTGCTTGGCACCGCGTCGATGACACTCCGTGAGCTCATGACACTTGCGAGAGGTGATGTAGTGAAGACTCGCATCCCGATCGATGAGGAGGTCCAGATAATGCTCGGCGGAACACCACGAATGTGGGGACGTCCAGGAATTTCAAACGGAAAGGTGGCCGTGAGGCTAACAAGAACTGCTACAGACACATCGACGGAAGAATAGGATACCATGGCAGACCTGACAGAAGAAGAGATTGAACAGCAAATGCTGAGGCAAATGGAGCAAGACCAGGCAGCAGCCCAGAAGCCCGGGATGGTGAATGTGGCAAGCGCTCAATTTGTGCCGCTTGACCCAACCCCTTCGCTTGATGAGCGCGAGAAGAAGATGGACATGCTCCTTGATCTTACGCTCCCAGTCGCGATAGAGCTTGGCAGGACAAATCTGATGATCAGCGAGATCATCGGTCTCAAACGGGGTTCAATAGTCGAATTCGAGAAACTTGCGAGTGAGCCGGTCGACATCCTGATCAACGGAAAGAAGATGGCTGAGGGTGAGGTAGTGGTAATCGAAAAGCACTTCGGTATCAGGATTACGAACCTGGCGGAAGCGACCGAGCGCATCAAAGGTCTGGGAAAATAGCCCATGGAGTGGATGCTCGTGAAAACGCTCTTCTCGTTGGCCGCCGTCCTGGTACTCATGGCCGGAATTGTCTTCGTCATGAAGAAGTATGTGTACAAAGGCCAGACCTCGAACGGTTCAGTGGTCAGTGTGGATGTGCTCGGCCATCGCCTGCTCACGCCAAAGCGTTCTGTGCAGGTTATCAAGGTACTCAATAAAATCATCGTCGTCGGTGTGACGGAAGGTGGGATGACGTCACTCGGTGAGATCGACGACGAGGATATTCTCAGAGAGATCGGTGAGCGCATGGAGGATCGGACAAAAACTCCGAGCAACTTCTCAGATTATGTTGAGAAGTACATGCGCACCGTCTCCTGGAATAGGTCAAAAGGGAATGGACATTCCGGTCAGGTGCACATCGGATGATCAACATGACGTCGGCGCACGTTCGCAGAAGCATGAAATCACAACTTTGGCTGCTCTCTCTCGTGTGTCTCATGGGTGCAGAGGCTGTCGCTCAGGACAAGGTTCTTCCCTTCCCGAAAATTGCGGTGGAAGTCGGCAAGGCAACGAAGCCTGAAGATGTGTCGGTCACTCTCCAGATTTTGTTTTTGATGACTATTCTGTCTCTGGCGCCGGCAATCTTGATCCTGACGACTGCCTTCACACGGATCATAATCGTCTTGCACTTTTTGCGTCAGGCCATCGGCACTCCACAGATGCCGCCTGCACAAGTGATGATCGGCCTGGCGATGTTCCTCACGTTCTTCATCATGGCCCCTGTGTGGTCCAGGGTGAACGATGAGGCACTCCAGCCCTATCTTAACGAGAAGATGGCACTTCAGGAAGCCTACGACAAGGGGGTTGTGCCGTTGCGTGAGTTCATGTTCAAGCAAACGCGTGAAGAGGACCTTGCCCTGTTCGTGAAGCTCGCGGACCATGAGAAGCCCAAGACCCGCGCAGATGTGCCCACGCATGCGCTCATCCCCGCGTTCGCCTTAAGTGAGTTGAGGACCGGGTTTCAGATCGGCTTTGTGCTTTTCATCCCATTCATCATCATCGACATGGTGATTGCGAGCGTGCTCATGTCGATGGGCATGATGATGCTACCGCCGATGATGATCTCGCTGCCGTTCAAGCTGTTGCTGTTCATCCTTGTTGACGGATGGCATCTTATTGTCGGATCGATAATCAACAGCTTCCACTAATGGAGTGAAGAAGGAAAATGTCGGAAGACTTCATTGTGCATATGTTCCGCGAGGCGTTCTATACCGCGCTACTCATATCTGCACCCGTGCTTCTCGCTTCGCTTGTGGTGGGACTCGTGATCTCTGTTTTTCAGGCTGCAACATCGGTGCAGGAGTTCACGCTATCCTTCGTCCCGAAGATCGTTGTGGTGGCGATTGTCCTGGTATTGATGCTTCCTTGGATGATGGAAACGATGATTGCCTTTACGCAGAACTTGTTTCAACAAATTCCAACGCTCGGTCATTAACCTATGGAAGTCTACGTTTCGCAATTTGTGGTGTTCGTGATGCTTGTCGTGCGCATCACCGCGCTGGTGGTGACCGCGCCGGTTCTCGGCTATCAGGCAATACCGGTACAAGTGAAGGTGGCATTAGGGCTCTTCCTTGCGCTCGTGTTCTATCCGCTGGCATCGGCACCGGGGACGGCACTCGATACGCGTTTGCTCCCGCTGGTTGTTGTTGCGCTAAAAGAAGCCGCGGTGGGATTGCTTCTTGGTTTTGTGCTCACTCTTCTCTTCGCGGGGGCCCGTTTTGCCGGCGATATCATCGGCTTCAGCATGGGATTCAGCCTTGCGAATGTGTTCGACCCGGAGAGTGCGCAGAGCGTTTCGTTGGTCGGTCAGTTCTTCTATCTGGTAACGTTGCTCTTGTTCATCCTGTTGAACGGGCACCATTTTGTGCTTGAGGCATTGCACCTAAGTTATACAGCCGTCCCCATTGGCGGACTCGGATTGAACCTGCTGTTGGGCCAGGGGGTCGTCAAGCTGACGGGGTTCATCTTCATTATTGCTTTGAAGCTTGCGGCGCCGGTGATCGTCGCGCTGTTCTTGATTGATGTCGGGCTGGCCGTGCTTGCCCGGGTTGTTCCGCAGATGAACGTGTTTATGGTGAGTTTCCCGCTCAAGATTACGGTGGGTCTGGCAATGCTTATGGCCACTGGTCCGATGGTCATCTTTGTGTTTAAGAAACTGCTCACGAGTTTTGAAACCGATGTACTGGCAATTGTGAAAGTACTGTAGTCAATGGCTGAAGAATCCTTCCAGGAAAAATCTGAACCTGCAACCGGTAAACGCAGGGACGACTCCCGACGCAAGGGGAAGGTGGCGAAAAGCCTCGAGCTGAATTCGGCTCTGATCATCGTCTTCGGTCTCCTCATTCTGTACGTTGGCGGGCAGGCATTTGTCATGCAATTGATGGACGCTGCCCGGCAGGCGTTCCTGGGGTCGGCTAG
>DPLS01000235.1:0-2007 GCA_003541875.1 Bacteroidota bacterium
TGTGTTTGCGTAGGTGATAGGGTCCTTGTCATTCATAAGGATCACCTTCTCCAACGTGGGGACATCGCTCACCACTTTGAGCACCTTGTTCAGCTGAAATTGGTTGGAGACAATCACATAGCGGACACCAGCATCATTGAAGATGAATTCGTTCTGCTTTGCCGTCATCGTGGGATAGATTGGGACGTCGACGGCACCTAGGGAGACAATCGCGAGATCACTGAAGACCCATTCGGGTCGGTTTTCAGATATAATTGAAACGCGATCCCCGCGCTTGACGCCTAGAGCGGCAAGACCATTAGCAAACAGCTCGACGCGTCGCCTGAGTTGCGAGTATGAGATACCCTGGTATGCCCCGGACGCCTTGTACATCAGCGCAGGACGTGCCTCATTGGCAAACTTTTCCGCGAGATTCTGATACATCTCTGGAATGGTGGAAAACTGCACGACTACCGCCATTGGCCAATACCTCTGGTTTGTGGTTGACGATTCAGTAGGGAGAAAGGGACTACGACCCGGGACAAGAAAAGCTGACCCAAATCTAAGCAATCTGAACATGAACAACAAAACAAAAAATCGGAGGTACGCGAAGCCCCCTCTTTTCAGGACACTCGCTCAGGCAATCGCGGAACCGAGCCCAAATTTCGCTGGAGGATCTCCGTTGATCGTTGGGCCCAGCGATTGCCTTGATACATGGCCGAAACGTGGGTCCATTTCCTGTCAAAGAGGCCCTGCATTCCGAGATTTCCGCCTAGACGTTTCGACCAAGTCTGTAACTTTCGCACTTGAGTTCTAGCTCTCCCTCATCATGAACTTGCTGCGCGAATGTAGAAGCGAAGAGATGTGCAATAGAAGACAGTCCCGCCGGTTTGAAAAGCCATCCCGCTCACTTCATGTACGCAGATTCTCTGTCTGCGATTGGAGAGAATCGTTGCAAGAAAAAAAAATGCACTCAACACACAGTCATGGCACACCGAATCGCGTTCGGAGAAATTTTCTCTTGACTTCGCTTGCCTAACACATTATATTTTCACCCACGAATTTTTGTTAACTCGTCAACAGGACGAGATGTTCGTTGCAAGTTCCAATGTAGCAGACGGTTCCCTCCGGTTCCGGCCCAAGAAGGCCAAACACTTTAGAGGAAAACAAGGCGAACGATGGTGAAATTGTTAGAAAAGTACCCTTTTGTCTCTAACGCCACGTTCCCAACAGCAAACAAATTTCTGAGAGCCCAACTTCAGCCTCGCGAAGCCGGGCTTTCGTATTTTTTGAAGAAGCAGCGACGAAGAATCGTCTGACCGGATACCTCGGGGATCACCTAGCGATCCGGCATTGTTCCAAGAATTTCAAACACGATCGTTTTACCGTGTCGATAAGGAAGTAGCGTATGGCCCAAAAGGATACGACCAGCTCTTTGGATGTGAAGAAGGCCGCGGAGGCAACGAAGGCCGGGTTGAATGACGCCACAATGGACTTGGCTCTTGATTGCCATGATTATTATGGCAACAACGACCTTGCTGCGGATGTGTTGAGATCGAAGTATCTCGCGCCGACAGAGAAGGGGCCGATGCACATGTGGGACCGCATCGCCAAGGCGTTGGCGTCGGTTGAGAAGGACAAGGAGTATTGGTACAACCAGTTCCTCGGGCTACTGTTTGATTTCAAGTTCGTCCCAGGTGGTCGGGTGATGCACGGAGCTGGTAGAGAAGATGCGCGGCGACGTCCGACCCTCTCCAATTGCTACGTGGTTCCCATCGAGGAAGACAGTCTGGAAGGAATCTATCGCTGCATCACCGAATCGGCAATGGTATACCGTACCGGCGGCGGCGTTGGCACCGACCTCTCGGCACTTCGTCCTGAAGGCGCGGCCGTAAACGCTACAATTGACCATTCCCCCGGCGCAACGGCGTTCATGAATCTGTTCAGCGAGAGCACGAACACTGTTTCCCAGGCAGGTCGCCGTGGGGCACTCATGCTGACCATGCGCGTTGACCACCCCGACATCGA
>DPLS01000235.1:2320-2556 GCA_003541875.1 Bacteroidota bacterium
AGTGTGCTTATTACGCATGAGTTCATGAATGCCGTCATGAGCGATGCCGATTTTGAACTCCGATGGGGCGGCAAGTTGTACCGAAAGGTCAAAGCGCGTGAACTGTGGTACAAGATCATCAAGAATGCCCACGCTTCTGCGGAACCCGGCATCATTTTCTGGGACACGATGAAGGACTACCACAATGTCGAGTACGCGAATCCGCTGAGTAGCACCAATCCGTGCGGCGAACAGCC
>DPLS01000235.1:2790-3054 GCA_003541875.1 Bacteroidota bacterium
GCACCAATCCGTGCGGCGAACAGCCTCTTGCCGCTTACACGGCGTGCAACCTCGGGAATATCAATTTGTGCAAATTTGTTGATGAGCAAGGCCGGTTCGACTATGCAGCATTGGCAGAGACTACAAAGACTGCCACCCGCTTCATGGACAACATCATTGAATACAACATGGAAAACCACGCTCTTGACAAGATCAGGAAGGCAGTGGCGTCCGACCGGCGCATCGGGCTTGGAATTACCGGGCTCGCCGATGCCCTGATGATGA
>DPLS01000235.1:3280-3611 GCA_003541875.1 Bacteroidota bacterium
GGGCTCGCCGATGCCCTGATGATGATGAAGATCCGGTACGACTCAGATCAGGCTCTCGCGGAAACAGACAAGATGATGCGAGTTATCCGCGATGAGGCATACAAGACGTCCATCGAGATCGGCAAAGAAAAGGGGACCTTCCCGCTCTTCCAATGGGAAGGCTACTCAAAGAGCAAGTTCATCCAGAGCTTGCCGCATGAGATCCGGAATGACATCAAAACGCACGGCATCCGTAACAGCACGGTCTTGACTGTGCCACCTGTTGGGACGGGATCGATCGTTGCCCAGACGAGGTCGGGCATTGAGCCGATCTTCTGCACCAGCTACACAC
>DPLS01000332.1 GCA_003541875.1 Bacteroidota bacterium
GAAATAGTCACCTCCAACACTCTGCGCGGGAATGCTCTTCCCCGCGATATCGTAGCCTGCAACTGCAGGCGCCGATTTGGGCAGGAGCTCTATCTGAATCCTCGCCGCAAGCCGGAGTTCCTCCTGCATCTTGACGAGTTGCTTCTCTCGCTCGTTCAGTCGCGCATTCTCAATGACCTGACCGGATTGCGCGGCAATGATCGCAAGCAGCCGCTGGTCGTCGTCGGTGAATTGCAGACCATCTTTCTTGTTGTATACCGTCAAGACGCCTTTCAACTCAGACTTAATCATGAGAGGCACGCACAACAACGAGCGGATTGACTCATCCCATTTCATTCCGGAGAAGCGCGGGTCGGTTCGGGGAGAATTCATGAGGAGAGGTTTCCTATTCAATTGCATCCACCCGACGAGCGTCTGGTTAATCCGAAAGTGTTCGTGTTCATGCGAACTCGACATCTCGCGGACAAGCGTCTTCATCGGATCGCTCGCATGAATGTCCACAAGGTGAATGACGCCCTGCTCAGCATTCACTGCGCGGAGCGACTTCCGGACAATAGTCCCGATGATCTCTTGAGGGTCGAGCGATGCGCCAATAGCGCGGGCAAGCTCGTTTAGAATGGAGAGTTCTTCGACCGCATGCTTTAGCCGACGATTTTCACCAAGAAGCACCTGGAGTTGATCGGTTTGGAGTGCCTGTTCGGCCATCAGGCGGTGACCCGTTGTAGGGGGATTTGTGGATGAACAAATTGAGAAAGAATACTGAAGATCACACTATGATAATACAGAAAGGGTGTACGAAAATCAAATGCCTTTACGTCATGTGGGATCCTGCTCTCAGGTCAAAGACCATCAACATAGGCCCTGTGAAGAAGGCCGACAGGAAGAACCAACGAATGATCAGCCCGGCCTACGCTGAAGGAAACGGATCCGATGGTGTAGCTGTGGTGTCTTCGGCATCTCATCCTTTTTGATCACGCTGATCGATCCGTCAACCTCAAGAACAGCACCCTGAACATCTTCCACAGATGCGATACCGTGTTCACGTAAGGCTTGCTGCAGTTCCTGCTCTCCAATCTTCTCCCGGTCGAGGTGGCTCTTGATGATCTTGCCAGAGTGGACCAGCAGTGTTGGATTTCCTTCGACGATCGAATGAACACGTTTGTTTCGCAGCGCCAATCGAGAGATAACAGTATTCAGGACAAGCAATGTTGCGGCGGCTGCAAGTCCGCCAACCAGCGACGTGTCAGGACCGGTCATTGCATTTTGGACGGCGTTGGCAATCAGCAAAAGCAACACGAGGTCGAATGGCGTCATCTGGCCTACCTGCCGCTTGCCGGAGATGCGCATACCGACCAACACTGCACTGTAGATGATGGCCGTGCGAACTACGATGTCAAGAAGTACTGAGCCTGTGGTAAGCATTGCAAGATCCACTCCGTCATCTGAAGATCAGAAATGTGCATTCATTTCACGGCTTGTTCAAGGTCCGCCGCGATAGATTCAAGATGTCCGGCCATACCCTTGAGCACATCCCCAACCTTCGCAATCTGGACCTCTGCATCCTTCCACTGCTTCTGCTCCATTGCTTCACGCACCGCGGGAATCGTTTTCACTCCATAGCCCGTGTAAAATCCCGGCGCATAGATCTGGTGCTTGTACCACGAACGGTTGGGCAAGCCATCCGCGCTGGTCAACATTCGCTCACTTTGGATGAGTTTTGCGTTTACCCCCTTCAGAAGTGAGCGTTTGCTCTCGATGAACTTGGCCGCAGCCTTTTGGTAGCGTCCAGCACTGCGGGAGAGAGTGTCATACGCGTTGTCCAGAGGAGCGAAGTTCAAGTACGGTGGAACTGCTTCGATGGACGGCGGTACAGATCTTTCACGAGGATCAGCTATTGCCGCAAAGAGGCCTTCCTGAATCTGGGTGTTCTGCTCAATAGTTTCTTTTCGCTTCGTGTCCAAGAGGAGCTTCAACTCATCGACGTATTTTCTGATCGTCTCAGCAAGATTTGTGAAATCGAACGGTAACAACTCTGCGTCGGAGAAGCGCATGACAGCCGTTCCGAACGTCTGTGCTGCCGCACGACCGTAGACAAACGACGTGTCCGAGAAATGTGTGTACCAGTAGAAGTCGTCATAGATGGAGTGATACACTCCGCCGCCATCTTCTCCACCGTAACCGAGGTTCAATGTTGCAACCCCCAGATGACTGAGAAACGGCGTAAAGTCGGAGCCAGAACCAAGCGCGCCAATCGGAAGATCCTGGCTGCTTCGGAGTTTTCCCCGATCAATCAACGCAGTCCTGGAAATCTGTTGCAGTTGACTTCGTTTCCACGCGGAGAGTCCCGTTTCGGGATCTTCTATATCGCGTGCGACACCATTAATGAACTTCTCCAATGAGTGGGAGCCACCCATATTGAGGAAGCCCCGCTCATTGGAGTCAGAATTGAAATAGACGGTCGCGTGTTGCTTCAACTCATCGGCATGCGCCTCTACCCACTCGGTTGAGCCCAACAATCCCTGCTCTTCCGCATCCCACGCACAGTAGAAGATCGTGCGCTTCGGTTTCCACCCTTGCTTCAAAAGCGCGCCGAATACTCTCGCCTCCTCAAGAACGCACATCTGTCCCGAAGAAGGATCTTCAGCACCATTTACCCAGGCGTCATGATGGTTGCCGCGTATGACCCACTCATCGGGATAGGTTGAACCCTGGATCCGAGCAACGACGTCATAGATTGTCTTCCTCCCCCAGTTCGACAGAACCTTCAAATGCACTTTCGTAGCGCCAGGACCGATGTGGTATGTTATCGGAAGCGCCCCGCGCCACCCCTCGGGAGCAACTATCCCCCTGAGTGCTGCAAGCAATGGCTTCGCATCGCCATACGAGATTGGCAGCACAGGAATCTTCGTAAGCACTTTCACTTCATTCAACGGCAGCCGTTTTGCTTCTGCAGTTGCGCCAACCCCCGGGGTGAGTGGGTCGCCCGGGTAGTATGGCATATCAACCACGCTGCCACGTTGCACACCATCCTCCGGTCGCCACGGACCTTCCGGAAATACTTCACCATCATAGTAGCCATCACCTCGCGGATCGGAGTAGATCAAGCAACCGACAGCTCCATGCTCTGCCGCCACCTTCGGCTTGATGCCACGCCAGGATGCTCCATAACGAGCGATGACGATACAGCCGTTTACAGAAATCCCCATCCGTTCGAGCTGGTCATAGTCTGAGGGAATGCCATAATTAACATACACAAGAGGTGCCGTCACATCACCATCAATGGAATAGGCATTATAGGTTGGAAGCTGCTCATCTTGCTGGTTGGATGTGGGATCAGTTGCAACTGCCGGTTCTTGAAGTTGCGCCGAGAACTTTGTCGGTTCAACCATCTCCACAACCCGCTCCCTCGGTGTCGGGAACAACACATCGAATGTTTCGATCTTCGCTTCCCACCCCCATTCCTTGAAGCGGGCCAGTATCCACTCAGCATTATCCTTGTCATACGCGGAGCCTGTATGATGCGGTCGGGCACTGAGTCGCTTCATGTACTCGCGCATGCGTGCGGGCTCGGGAAGAGA
>DPLS01000115.1 GCA_003541875.1 Bacteroidota bacterium
TGCAAGCCGGGTTTGCCTCCAGAATGCTGCACTATAACCCCAAAGCCCATAACTCTGATCGAGGACCTCACGATCCTGGACCTTGTAAGGACTTTCAACCCGTAACGTTGTCTCAACAATCCAGATCTGTCCGGGGAACATTGCCGCCACCCCGAACTGGTCAAGGTACTTCATGCCGAATTGAACGACGCCGGGAAGGGACCCGATGAGGCTGACTCCATTTGTAGTTGTCCCGACTCTGCGGTAAAGCATCTTGTCGTTGGGATTTGCAGTCGAAGTAATTGTCTTTCCCAGATACCAATCAACGGTATCCACTTGTCCATCATTGTCGAGGTCGCCGAGAAACGAGATGTGTGATGTATCGGCACGCCTGACCACTGTGGTTGGGTCGTCTACCCCATAACCCATCTTTCTGAAGTCGTATTCAATCGCCTGGACAAGACTCACGAGGCTTTCCTGCACCATGACATCCGCCTTGTAGGAGCCATTCGAATTTGCGACGTTCATGTTCATTCTCAACGCCATCATGATGACCAACCCGGCAATCACGACCGACCCAACCATATCAAAAATGACAGACACTGATTCACCCTCCTAGTTCCAATAGGAAATGACAGTGGGGAACACGAGAGTATCACGGGAAGATGGGGAGAACACATTGATCGTGAGCCGCTTATGCCAGGTTCGGTTTGCAGACGCGGTGATCGTTGATGTAGTTACGTTCACGTATTCGACCTTTGCCTTGAGAAAATAATCAGCCCTGAATCCCTTGGAGTCTCCCCGGTAGGTGGCAATCTGGGCATGGGACTGGTCGCTTACATACTCAATGAAGAATCCGTTGAAGTCATCAAGATCGTCGTAGTCGGTCTTTGTGGAATCGGAGGTGCGGTAGGACTCGTTCGCATCTTTTCCTAGGTAGGCGGTTGTGGTCAGTTGAGTCGTTGCCGTCACGCCGCTGTCAACGCTTGCCTGGTCGAACATCTTTCCTTCAGCCTCCTCCACAAGCGAGGTTGCCAGGGAAATTGCTGCGATCCCGAACTCGCTATCCATGACGACCTTTTCATTTTCCAGCATGTTCGAGTTGGCCGAGAAAATAATGATCCCCAGAAGGAACATTGCCCCCAGTGCCAATAGCATCTGCCCTGAACCCATCGTGTTCTGATTAACCTCTGTGTGTTCAACGATACGGTGTTTCTATCTTTGATACGAAAAGCGTGCCGTAGTTAGATTGCGAAACTACGGCTCTTTTCAAGATACGCACAGCTGTGGATGAGTTGATGGGTGCGGATTCTTCAAAGTGGGGGAACGAAGGCGATGTGTGTACTATAATGCCGGGGGGTTGGATTGTCAGTTTCTTGGTTGCCGGCAATCCAGGCTGAAGGAGTTACTCACGGAGGTTCCAGAAAACGCGGAGTGTACTCAAGCAATAGAGACAAGCTCCTTCTCTATTACGCTTGCGATCTCTGCGTTGTGTTTCTCTGATGAGCGGCTAAGAAGCCCTCAACGCATCCAGGACATTCAACCGCGCAGCGCGCGCAGCAGGGAGGAATCCACCGACGAAACCCATGACCACCGCGAAAATGAGCGAGTAGATCACAATGTTGGCGGAGAGGGTGAAACTGAACGCGAGTTCGGCAAAGGTTCCAAAATTGACTGTCGAGATCGTGAAGAACTGAAGTCCGGATGCAATGACCAACCCGATGAGTCCGCCGGCGAGTGAAAGAAAGATAGACTCGAGCAGAAACGTGATAAGGATGCTCGTTCGTTGAAAGCCCAGGGCACGCAGAGTGCCGATCTCCACGGTGCGGTTGGCGACCGCAGCGTACATCGTGATCATGGCGCCGATGATGGCTCCAACACTGAAACCAATGGTGATGACAAGACCAAGCACTCTGATGAAGATGGCCATAAACCTGGATTGGCGTTCGTAGTACTCCTTCTCCCTTTCCGCTTTGAGTGTTTTCAGCCGGTTGTCCGCTTCCATTGCTTTCTGCAATCCGGCAAAGTCGTTCTTGTCCTTCATCCGTATCGTCACCGAAGAGAAGGCACCACGCCTGTTCAACGCTCCCATAAGTTGGTCGGCATCGCCCCATACCTCTGAATCAAACCCGGTCCCGTTTGCATCAAACAAACCCACGATTGTCCAGGTGTCGCCGCTGAATTTGATGGTCTGTCCGATCTGCGCTCCCTTAAACCGCTTGCTGATATTCGCGCCCGCAATGAGTTCACGTGCGCCTTGCGCATACATTCTTCCGCTTGTCAGTCGCACCACCGGCCTCAACATGAATGCCTCCGGAGAAACGCCGCGCACGGTGATGTTCCCCATGTCGTTCGTCGAGATCTTCTGAAGGTTGATGATGGTGACAACTTCGGATGAGGCAAGGGGTTTTCCATCCTGGCCTTTGTCAATTGCCGAAAGGGCTCTGATTGTGTTCATCTGGTCTCTGTCGATCCCGCTGACGAGCTCGGTGTCCGACCCCTTGCGCAGCATGATCACGTTGTCATCTGAACCTGTTGCGACAAGTGTTTTCTCGACGCCGTACGCAAGCATCAGGACCGCCGCGAATACGAATACCACAAGGGCAACACCCAGGATGGTAAGCGACGCCGTCAATTTGCGAGTGAAGAGATTGCGGACACTGTAGACGAGAGGTATTCTCATGGGTTCTTTCCTTGTGGTTCCTAGCCGATTTGCCGCAATCCGTCGACGATTTTCATTGAGGTGGCGCGCCAGATCGGGAACACCGAAGCGACGATGCCAACAATAAGCGCCGACGAGCCTGCGAGGATGATGGTGGTCTGCGTTACGTCGAAGACCGGAAACATCCCTTGTGGGATATTCGCCGCGATGCCCTGTACCATGGGGAACATAAGGAACAGCCCGAGAATCCCGCCGGCGATCGAGATTGCCAATGATTCACCCGCAATCAGCCCGATGATGTGCCCTTTGGTGAAACCAAGTGTCTTCAAAACTGCGTATTCGCGAATGCGCTCACGGGCTGTCATGACCATGGTGTTTCCGAGAACAAGCAGAATCACTCCGATGATGACGAACGCGATGAAATTCATCGCCGTGAGAATTGCGCCTGACATGGACACAAAACTCTGCTGGAAGGCTGCCTCAGTCTCCGATTTCGTCTCCGCACGCGAGTTCTTAAACATTTCATCGATGGTCTGAGAAATCAGGGGAGCCTTGCTCGGATCACTGATAGTAATGACGTACCATCCCACATTGCCCGCCCTTGTTGGTTGACTCTGTTTCAATCGCTCATCAAGATATTGCCAATGGAAGAGCATCTGCGTGGCGTCAACCTTCTCGTCACGCGGCTTATAGATTGCCCGCACCACAAACTCATACTTGCCTGGATAGATATCACCTTCAATTGGCATGACGTCGCCAATCTTCAGTTTGTATTGCTCCGCGATCTTCTGCCCGATAACGCATGAGTTGCGCTCCTTCTTGAACGTTTCAAGTTGATCCTTGTCGACAATGAACTCAGGATATCCATCGAAGTACGTTTCGGCTTCAACCGCCATCCGGGCAAAGAACTGGCTCTGATCAATATAGATTCCCCCGAACCAATTGGCGAACGTCACTCTGGACACGCCCGGAATCCTCGCTATCTGGTCCTTGTAGGAATAGGGGAGAGGGAAGATGAAGGACACTGCATGTCTTGTAATGAGTCGATTGACTGCAGAAGCTTCGACGCCGGAGTACCACGCGTCGACAACAGTTCTCAGGACGCCAAAGAACATCACGGCGATTGAAATGCCGAGAATGGTCAAGGCACTCCGGAGCTTGTGTCGGAGAACGTTTCGTATAATGAGCTTCAGGATTTGCATAGTGGTTCCTAGTTCGTCAGTTCGCCCTTGTCGAGGTGCATTACTTTGTGCGCCTTCTCTGCTGCGCGGGGATCATGCGTGACCATGAGGATGGTCTTCTTGAACTCCTTATTCAACCGATCGAGAAGCGTCATGATCTCTGCGGCGGAGTTCTTGTCGAGATCTCCTGTCGGTTCATCGGCAACGATGGTTGTGGGATCGGTTACGATGGCACGGGCGATAGCAACGCGCTGCTCCTGGCCGCCCGAGAGTTGTTTCGGGTAGTGTTTTATGCGATCTCCCAACCCGACAAGTGTCAGCGCAAGCTCAACCTGCTTCTTCCTTTCTTGCTTTGACAGGTTCGTGAGCAAAAGAGGCAACTCGACATTCTCATATGCCGTTAATACGGGGAGCAGATTGTAAAACTGAAACACGAACCCGACGTGCTGCGCACGCCACTTGGCTATCGCCTTCGCATTGAACGCTGAGATATCCTGATCATTCACAATAATCTGACCGGCGGTGGGGCGGTCGATGCCGGCAATGAGATTCAGAAGCGTCGTCTTTCCCGATCCCGAAGGTCCCATGAGCGCCAGGAATTCTCCCTCAGGCACTGAGAGCGAGATGTTCATCAGGACGGGGATCTCAATGCTGTCACGATAGTACTTCTTTGTGACGTTCTTTACGTGTATCAACTCCTTGTTTGCGTCAGGCATCTGGTTCTCCCGTGTTCGTACGATTGTTGTTGGTTCAGCAAGTGAACTCATTTCATGAAATCAGGATTTGACTTTGATCTTCGATCCGGTGGAAAGCGTTGGATCGGGACGTGCAACAACTTGATCTCCCTGTACAACACCCTCACGAATTTCTATCCGCGCACCAATCCGTTCGCCGGTCTTTACCGGCATTTCGGTCAGAGCGCCTTCCCGCACCAGCAATACAACATCGGCACCGTTGCGGTTCACGACTGCCGAGAGAGGTACGGTGAGCTTCGGAGGTGCCGTGGAAGCAGCTTTGTCAAGTTCCTTTGAAAGGAATGTTACTTTGGCGCTCATCTCCGGCAACACGCGCTCGTCTTTCTCTCTGAATCGCACCTTGGTCAGCACGGTTGCTTTCGCTCTGTCAGCGGTGGGAACGATCTTGCCCACGAAACCCTGATACCGTATCTCGGGATACGCATCCAGAACAATCTCCGTCGGCTGTCCGATCTTCACGCGGGTGATGTTGGACTCAGACACGTCGGCTTCTACTTCGAGGGATGACATGTCCGCCATGGAGACCACAGCGCCGCGTGAGTTGGATGCTGCGCCAAACGGAGCAACGACTTCTCCAACGTCGGCGTTCTTGGTCAACACGGTTCCATCAAAGGGTGCCCTGATGCGAGTGTTCTCGACCGCAACTTCAGCCGAGCTAACGGCCGCCTGAGCCGACATGATTGACGCCAGTACTCTTTTGTAACGGGCATTGGCGCCATCAAGCTCTGCCTTGGATGTCAATCCGGATTTGTAGAGACTCGTCTGCCGTTCAAGGGAACGATGAGCATCCTCCGAGTCTGCCATCGCGAGTTGGAGATCGGCGCGTGCTCTTGCCAGCGCAGCCACAACATCCTGATCCTCAAGGCGTCCGATCAACTGGCCTTTCTTCACCCGGTCTCCCTCTTGAACTCCGAGGTACTC
>DPLS01000375.1 GCA_003541875.1 Bacteroidota bacterium
TGCCGTAGAAGCTGGCCTCGCCGAGGATTGTGTTTTTCGGGATGATACTCTGGAACATGTGGCTGCGATACTTCGACTGCAACTCCCGCACTGTAATATCTGTGACTCTGGTGTTCGGCTCGTGCATCGTTAGCAGGATGCCTTCAATCTCAAGCGACCTGTTTGCCACTTCTCTCATCCAATCCAAATACTTGAAAAGCTTGTCCACTGCATCCAGCGAGAAGTGACCAGACTTCACGGGAAGCAGGACCGAGTCTGCTGCAGTGAGTGCATTTGTTGACATCCCCCGAAGCACAGGTGGGCAATCGAGAATCACATAGTCATATTGTTGTGCAACGCCGCGCAGCGCATTCTTGAGGATTGACCGGTTGTCTGCCAGCCGCATGAGGCGCTCTTCTGACTGGAGCGACTGAACATTTGCAGGCACGAAGTCGAGAAACGCCAATTCGGTCCGATGAATGGTGCTGGAAAGGCCCGTGATGAAGTTGAATACCTCAAAAATGCCCCCCTTGATTCTATCTTCAGTGAATCCAAGAGAGAGACCTGATGCACCAAATGAATCCATGTCAATGAGGAGTGTTCGTTGCTCTGCAACGGCAAGACTCGCTGCGAGGTTAACGGCTGTGGTTGTTTTGCCAACACCTCCCTTAGGAAGCGCGACTGCTATAATTCTCGCCATGCTAGCTACTCGCGAATGTGGGCTGATTGATTACCCCCACGCGAAGCGATCCGACTGCTTCGAGTTCTGCCTCAAGGACATCCCCTGACCGAACCGGCCCGATACCTTCCGGTGTTCCCGTGAAGATAAGGTCCCCGGGTTCCAATGTAAAGATGGACGACAGATACGACACAAGAAAATCAATCTTGAAGATCATATTTGATGTATTTGACTCCTGGCGAAGGTCTCCATTCACTTTCAGCGACAACTGAAGCTGGTGTGGGTTGGAGACGTTTGATCTTTCCACCGCGTAGGAAATCGGCGCTGACGTGTCGAACCCCTTTGCGATGGTCCAAGGAAGCCCCTTTTTCTTTGCTTCCGCCTGGATATCCCGCAACGTCATGTCCAGCCCTACTGCGTACCCTGAGACATGGCTATATGCCTCTTCCTGTCTCACGTTCTTCGCTTGCTGCCCAATCACAACAACCATCTCGACTTCGTGATGCCCCTCCGACGAGATCGGTGGGATGATCACATTCTCCGAGCCGTGAATGAGGGCGGTTGCCGGCTTGAGAAAAACAACAGGCAGATTTGGGATATCAGCCCCCATCTCTTTCGCATGAGCGACGTAGTTTCTGCCGAGACAGAGAATCTTCCCCACTGGGAATGACTTCCCGGATCCTTTGAATAGAATTCTACTCATTCATGCGAGATTATGTCGATGTGTGTCAAGAATATACTGAGGTGAGAGGATATTATCAATGGCAAACTAAGGAATCTAAAAATCCTTACGAATGTGAACGGCTATTGCAATTCTGAGATTTTCTCTCTAATTTTGCCCATCAAGTTTTGGTTGAAGACAAGGGCCTAAGTTGACGGCTACCTACGTACAATCCGGTGTTAGTATTGCAGAAGGCGACAGGCTTGTTCGGCACATCAAAAGTGCTGTGCGATCCACCTACTCAAAATCAGTCCTTGGCGATGTCGGATTATTCGGAGCCTTCTACGATGCCACCTTCAGGAAATACAAGTCCCCAGTGCTTGTTTCAAGTGTAGATGGTGTGGGCACAAAACTGTTGATCGCCCAGATGATGAACAAGCACAACACTATAGGACAAGACCTTGTCAATCACTGTGTGAACGATATCCTCGTGTGTGGAGCGAAGCCTTTGTTCTTCATGGATTACTTTGCGACGGGACATTTGCAGAGTAGAATTGCTGCCGAGGTAATCAGCGGGTTCGTAAAAGCCTGCAAGGAGAACAAGTGTTCACTCATAGGTGGAGAAACGGCTGAGATGCCGGGATTTTATGAGGGTTACAAATATGATCTCTCAGGCACGGTCGTGGGAGTTGTCGAGCGCGCGAAGATTATCTCCGGCAAACGCATAAGAGAGGGCGATGTTCTTCTCGGCATACCATCGACTGGGCTCCACACGAATGGCTACTCTCTGGCCCGCGAAGTTCTTCTGAAAGCGAACAGGCTTGACGACTATTTCAAGGAACTCAAAAGTACGCTCGGAGAGACTCTTCTCACTGTTCATCGTTCCTATCTTGAAATTGTGAATGCTGTGATGAAGAGGCTCGACATTCATGGTCTTGCTCATATCACTGGCGGTGGTATTGTTGGAAATACCATGCGAGTGATTCCTAAAGGACTCTCATTGAGCATTGACTGGAACGGTTGGGACAGGCCGGCAATCTTCAACCTGATCCAGAAGATTGGGAACGTTCCAGAAAAAGACATGCGCCGCACCTTCAACCTGGGTGTTGGTTTGATCATGATTGTCCCCAGCAAGGAATCCGCTGGGGTGGCAAATCTCATTAGAAGAAAAGGAGACAACTGTTTCCTTGTAGGTAAGGTCGTTCGCGGTGGGAAGAATGGAAGACGCTGAACACACCGTCCCTTACAATCGTGAGGAGAAATCAGAGAATAGAGTGACCATCGAAGGCCAGATGAATATCGCTCAAGACAGTCTGCCGCCAAAGGCGCTGAAGATCGGCCTGAACCGGGATCTGAGCTTGATGGGAGAGAGTCACCCCACTCCCGACGAGATGAAGACGAGTCTGGCAAGGGCAAACTCCGTCTACAATGCAGT
>DPLS01000013.1 GCA_003541875.1 Bacteroidota bacterium
TCCTATGGAAAAGACACGAGGGGGCTTATAAGGCAGCACCAGTTCAACAAGGTGGAGTTGGTGAAAGTTGTTCATCCCGATACGTCGTATGACGAATTGGAAAGTCTGCGGGAGGACGCGGAACGATTGCTGCAGAAACTCGGTTTGAAATATCACGTGCTCCTGATGTGCTCGGGCGATCTTGGCTTCACCCAGACGAAGAAGTATGATCTTGAAGTGTGGGCGGTTGGACAACAAAAGTGGCTTGAGGTTTCATCGGTAAGCAACTTCGAGGCGTTTCAGGCGCGCCGGATGAACATCCGCTTCAAGCCCGATGGAGGGGGCAAACCGGAGATCGTCCATACGCTCAATGGTTCTGCACTTGCACTGCCAAGAGTGGTTGCAGCTATTCTTGAGCAATACCAAACGCCGGAAGGCAAAGTCGTGGTGCCGAAGGCACTGCACAAGTACACGGGATTTGAAGTGATAGGATAATGAAAAGATTGAGTCATTGAGTTATCATCACAATGATTCAATGACCTGATGACTCAATCTCTTGATGGGAATGAAGCCGCTCTTACGTCTTAAGCCTTTTCTCGCGAAATACAAGTCGACGCTCGTCTGGGGTCTTGTCACGGTAGTGATGAGCAACCTCTTCACAGTCGTCCAGCCACTCTTTGTTGGCCGCGCAATCGATGCGCTGAAAACCTCTCTCGAATCAAGACAAATTGATTCTTCCGGGTTGCTGCTGTACGCCGGGCTCATTGTCGGGTTTTCCGCTGTTGCCGGCATATTCACGTTCCTGACACGCCAGACGATCATCGTCATTTCCCGGCGCATCGAGTACGATCTGCGGAACAACTTCCTCTCTCACATACAGAAACTCTCGCTCTCATATTTCCAGAACACACCCACCGGCGACCTGATGGCACATGCAACGAACGACATCAGCGCCGTTCGGAACGCGCTCGGTCCCGGCATCATGTACCCCACCGATACCCTGATGACATTCACCATGGTGCTGAGTATCATGCTGTACAAAGACTGGGAGCTTACGCTGCTTGCGCTGATCCCGCTCCCCTTTGTCTCGTACGCTGTGTTCCGCCTCGGTAAGATCGTCCACTTGAAATTCGAAGAGAGGCAGGAACAGTTTTCCAAACTCACAACACGGGCACAGGAGAATCTTTCGGGCATCAGGGTGGTGAAGGCGTACGTACGAGAGGCGTATGAGATCGGTTTGTTCCGCTCGATGAGTTGGGACTATCTGAAGAAGAATCTCGTACTTGCACGCGTTCAATCCATCATGTGGCCCCTGATGTTTCTTCTCATCGGTTTCTCGCTGATCATCACGTTGTACTTCGGCGGTGTACGGGTGATCGACGGGCAGATGACCATTGGTTCGCTGACGGCCTTCTTCGGCTACCTCATTATGTTGATCTGGCCGATGATCGCCTTCGGCTGGGTGATCAATATCCTGCAACAAGGGGCTGCCTCGATGAACAGGCTGACCAAGATACTCGACACGGTTCCAGAAATCAGGGATGCAGAATCGACTAATCCTGCGTTGATGAGCATACGCGGAGGAATCGAATTCAAGGGTGTTTCATTCCAGCATAAGAATGCTGCACGGCCAGCACTTAGCAACATCAACCTCACAATCCCGCAGGGCACAACGCTTGCCATTGTTGGCTACACCGGCTCTGGCAAGAGCACCCTCGTGAACTTGATACCACGACTCTATGATGTGACAGAAGGTGAAGTGTTGGTCGACGGCGTCGATATCAGAAACATTCCGCTTCAGGTTCTTCGCTCAAGCATCGGTTATGTGCCGCAAGAGACGTTTCTCTTCTCGGATTCAATACTGGAGAATATCAGCTACGGAACGGATGACGGCACTGAAACACATGTGCGTGAAGCAGCGGAGGTGTCACAGATCATCAGGGACGTATCTGACTTTCCACAGGAGTTCTCAACGATGCTTGGTGAGCGCGGAATTACACTTTCGGGAGGACAAAAACAACGCACGAGTATCGCCCGCGCCGTTATGCGCAAGCCGAAGATCTTGATTCTAGACGATGCACTCTCCGCTGTTGACACCTACACCGAAGAGGAGATCCTCATGCGTCTCAGGCATGTGATGAAGGGCCGTACCAGTATCATCATCAGTCACCGCATTTCGACTGTGAAGGATGCCGACCAGATCGTTGTCCTGAATGAAGGAAGGGTAGCGGAGCGGGGCACCCACGATGAGCTTGTGGAGTCAGGCGGGATTTATGCAGAGCTACATCGGAAACAGTTGCTGGAAGAAGAGTTGGATCAGCTCTAATGAACGAAGAAGAAATCCTTGGTAAGGCATACGATGCGCGCTTGATGCGTCGCATGCTCAACTACCTGCGTCCCTACAAATGGCACGTGGCGATCGGGATTGTCATGAGCATAGCGGTCTCTGGCATGGAAGCCGTGCGTCCGTACTTCACTAAAGTGGCTGTGGATGAAAACATTGCTCAGGGTGACAAGCATGGATTGCTGATGACCGCCCTGCTGTTTCTCGGTGTCATGGTTCTCCGAGGCATCATCCAGTATCTAAACACGTATCTTACGCAATGGGTCGGTCAACGCACAATCTTTGATCTGCGGATGGAAGTGTTCGAACACCTGCAGCGACGCGGACTAAAGTTCTTCGACCGCAATCCCATCGGTAGACTCATTACTCGTGTCACCAATGATATCGAGGTCCTGAACGAGATGTTCTCCTCCGGCATCGTGATGGTCTTCAGCGATGTCTTCACGATTGCTGGTATCCTGTGGTTCATGTTCTCGATGAACTGGCAACTTGCGTTGGTCTCGTTGAGCGTCTTGCCGTTGCTCTTCTATGGGACGTTCCTGTTCCGGAAGAAAGCCCGGGAAGCCTACCGGGAAGTCAGACTGCAGATCGCCCGCATCAACACATTCATGCAGGAACACATCACTGGGATGATGGTCGACCAGGTGTTTAACCGTGAAGAGAAATCGTTCCGACAATTTGATTCGATCAATGCTCTCCATCGGGATGCAAACATCAAGTCCATTTTCTATTATGCGGTCTTTTACCCCGGTGTTGACCTGATTGGCGCTCTGGCGGTCGGCCTGATCATTTGGTATGCTGGTCGGGAGGTGCTTGGGGGAGGCATCACCATCGGAACGGTGATGGCGTTTCTGCAGTTCAACGAGATGTTCTGGCGACCCATCCGTGACCTGTCCGAGAAGTACAACATCATGCAGACGGCAATGGCGTCATCAGAGCGTGTATTCAAGTTGCTGGATGACACGACATCCGTCGATGATCCTGCTGCTCCGGTTGATTTCCCGTCCGTGAAAGGTGAGATCGAGTTCCGCAACGTTTGGTTTGCGTACAATGTTGGCGCGACCGAATCGGAGACCGAGTGGGTTTTGAAGAATGCGTCCTTCAAGATCCACGCCGGTGAGACAGCCGCGTTCGTCGGACATACCGGCGCGGGCAAGACAACGATCATCAGTCTGCTTGCCCGGTTCTACGAGGTTCAGAAAGGGGAGATCCTGGTTGATGGCATGAACATCCAACACCTCCGTCAGGCTGATCTGCGCAAGCACATTGCAGTGGTGTTGCAGGATGTCTTCCTCTTTTCCGGGGACATCAAGGGGAATATCGGATTAGGAGACGAGAGCATCACCATCGACCGCATAAAAGCGGCGGCGAGGATCGTCGGTGCAAACAGATTCATTGAGCGATTGCCCGGACAATATGTAGAGGAGGTGAAGGAACGCGGTTCCACACTTTCTGTCGGGCAGAAGCAATTGATTTCCTTTGCCCGCGCTTTGGCGTACAATCCGAAGATTCTCGTGCTCGATGAAGCTACTTCAAGTGTCGATACAGAAACGGAGATCTTGATCCAAACTGCCATCAAGAAACTTTTGCATGGTCGGACGTCAATCGTCATTGCACATCGCCTCTCGACGATCCAGAACGCGAACAAGATTATTGTAATGCACAAGGGGGAAATCCGTGAGATGGGCACCCACCAGGAGCTCCTCGCCCACGGCGGAATCTACTACAAGCTCTATCAATTGCAGTACAAAGAGCAGGAAGTTGGGCCGACCCTGGCTTTGTCGGAGTGAGGAATGTGGTTTGGCGCACTCTTCCTTCTTGCTCCTTTTCGTTGCTTTAGGTAGTTTCCTACTGTTCAGGTCATACGTGGCTTGCGGCCTGTTCGATCGTCTCGTAAGTCGGTGGATCATAACGCCATCCTTCTGAAAATTCTATTGAGAGAATAGATATGGATCAACCCCGCACAGCACTAGTCTCGAAGTTTATGACACTCGAACGCCACATCATTGAAGGTGAACGATCCCATCCCGACGCCACCGGGGCGTTTTCCGGTCTACTGCATGGTCTCTCTCTTGCTGCCAAGCTCGTCTGGCGGGAAGTCACCAAGGCTGGTTTGGTGAACATTCTCGGGATGACCGATCATGTCAATGTCAGCGGCGATGAGGTGAAGAAGCTGGATGAGTTTGCCGACGAAACGATTTACAGGGCGATGGATCACACCGGTCATCTGTGTGTCATGGCGTCCGAAGAAAACGAAAGCCTGTTAAATATCCCCGACCACTATTCTCACGGCAACTATGTTCTGATCTATGACCCGCTTGATGGTTCCGGGAATATCGACGCCAATGTCACTGTTGGCACCATCTTCTCAGTGTTCAAACGGGTGACGCCATCAGGGAAAGGGACAATGGAGGATATTCTGCAGCCCGGTTACAAGCAGGTTGCGGCAGGATATGTCCTGTTCAGCTCAAGCATGATGTTCCTGTATTCCACCGGACATGGAGTGCATGGCTTCACTCTTGATCCGACTGTTGGAGAGTTCCTGTTGTCGCACGAGAATATCCGCATCCCCAAGCGTGGAGCAATCTATTCGGTAAACGAAGGGAACTTCAACAGGTGGGATCCGAACATGCGTCGCTACGTCGAGTACCTGAAGAGTGAGTGCAAGGAAGAAAAGAGGCCCTACGCGGCACGCTACATCGGCTCGCTGGCTGCAGATTTCCATCGCACATTGCTGTACGGTGGCATCTATTGCTATCCGGGTGATATGAAGAATCCAGACGGGAAACTGCGGCTGATGTACGAAAACAACCCGCTTGCCTACATCGTAGAACAGGCCGGTGGCGCTGCTTCAGATGGAAAGCGCAGAATCCTCGACATCGTCCCAGAAAAACTGCACCAGCGTTCGCCGCTATTTATTGGCAGCAGTGAGGATGTGAAGATTGCAGAGGAGTTTCTGGGAGGGAAACGATAAACCCCTTCTTATTCCGACGCCGCTTGTAGGTAGCCGACAAGTCCGACACTGATGACTTGGAGAACGAAAAACCCCGTTCCATAGAACGGGGTTCTCATTTTTCGCCATGAGAACTGGCGAAGCATGAAGGTACGTCAGATCGTTTGCAGCAAGAAACGTTGCTCAGGACCAAGTCACTGCAGTCTTGCGAGTTTCTCCTTCGCCTTCTGAACGAGCGGACTGGCCGGATACGATGAGATCAGCTTGTTGTACGCCTCTCTTGCTCCTGCCTTGTCCCCCATTGCCGCCATCGAGTTCCCCAGCATTAATTGCGCGTCGTCCTTCTTTTCGGACTTCTTGTAGTCAGAGACTATCCGGAAGTGCTCGATGGCTTCTCGGTATTTCCTCATACCGTAGTATGACTCACCAGTCCAGTAGTGGCAATTGTCTGCAAGATCCTCGCGGACGTTTCCTTCCAATAATGCCTGGAAGCCCTCCACGGCACCATCAAAGTTCCGGCTCCGGTACGCTGCAAGGGCGCCTTCATATCCAGCTGCAACATTGGATGAAGTCGGAACTGTGGGTTCGTTCTTTGGTGCGACTGTCATTTCGTTGATGTGGGTTTCAAGCTCTGCATTGCGAGCGGTGAGATTGCGGTTCTCCGTGGCGAGGGCTTCAACCTGCTGGTTGAGCCGGCGGT
The DNA here is from genome assembly GCA_003541875.1 of Bacteroidota bacterium. Taxonomy (GTDB): domain Bacteria; phylum Bacteroidota; class Ignavibacteria; order UBA10030; family UBA6906; genus UBA11986. The sequence continues at coordinate 5,977 of DPLS01000013.1, forward strand.
TTTCGTTCATAAGGCTATCCACGCGATACTCGAGCCGGGCTGTAACCGATACCGGTGTTCCGGATTCCCAAGTGTCAGATGTTGTCTCGGGAGCTGTTCCACATCCGCACAGCAGTGCGGCGAAGCCGAGCACGCAAACAATTCTGAACATCGTTGCGGCAGAATTCATCAGGGGGTTCCTCCTTCGGTGATGGCTCATGTGTCTAACATCGCCACAAATGTATCAAACCACATACGCAATGTCAAGCAAAAGCTTCCTTTTGGTCACTGCAGTGTGTGCGTGAGATAGCGTGCTATGCGCTTGCACACTTCACCCACGACGATGTCAGGCACTCCGTCGGGATGCCTTGATTGTAACCGCATGTCGCAGATGTCGTTCACATAGTCAACCACGACGAATTTCTGTTCTGATGTCGTTGCGATTTCTGTTGAAAAGAACTCCAGCTTGCACAGGTCCCATATCTTCCTCGATATTGTGATGAGTGGCTGGAGACCCAGTCCGACAACTTCTGGGCGGGTGATGACTTTGTACGTGTGCGTCTCATCGTTCCACCAGCACGGAATGACTGTCCCGCAGATATAGAAGACCCTGAACCACGCCTTTCGACCGTGGAACTGTACCGGCGTGATCTTCTCCTGGAGCAGGTACTTATCATTCTTGTGGTGCTGACGCGACTCGATAACATCTTTCAACGTCTCGGCCCCGAGAATTACTCCGATTCCGCCCCCCGTAGTGTTTGCCGGCTTGATGATGAACGGACGTCCGAGCCTGGCGAGGTCGCCAAGACTCAATTCGACATCACTCCTCTTGCTGTACGGAGAGATGATGATTGTAAACGGAACGTGGATCCCCTTCGTAAGGAACTCCAAATGCATGGTTGCCTTGTCGATGGCATGCTGCACTGCGTCCGGGTGGTTGAGAAACAGTGTTGCCGACTTCTTCACGTGTTTTGCAAGCGGAACGAAGTTCTCGTCGGCGTCTGAGGCTCGATCCAGAAAAGCACCGAACGCGAGAGTCCCTTTCTGCAATCGCCTGAGTGTGTCATGCACATTGTGATGAGAGACGGAATAGAAGCGAAAGTGGTGAGCGTGTATCTGTGCCTCGAGCAGGGAAACGAATTCGGCATCGTGCTCCCAGTCCCATGCAACGGCAAGATCGAAATGTTCAGCAGTCATCAGTAGGCGGGTATCATGTCGAGATACGATAGGGAAAAGGCATGTGCCTGTCAAGCAACAGCTTGTTATTCAATCGTTGAATCGGTATATTTTTCGTGAACTACTGAAGGAATATGTGTGAGACGAGACCTTTTCTTTGTTGTGTTTGCAGTTCTTCTTGGAACCGTTATGATTGCGGGATGTTCTGCTTCAAAGGTGACTGCATCCGACGCCGGGAGAGATGGAGAGATTGTTGCGAGGGATTCGGTGTCGCAGGCCGCTCATGATGCTGCACTCCAGCATTTTGTCGACGGGTCAGTATTTGAGATGAAGGGTGAATACGCTCAGGCTGTGTTGGAGTACCAGGATGCGTTGCGGTACGAGAAAGATGATGCCGTCTACTTTGCTCTCGCAAAGTGCTACTCTCAGCTTGGCAAGCATACGCTCGCCATAGAAAACGGCAGGGAAGCCGTGAAGCTTGCTCCGGAGAAACTGGACTATCGGAAGAATCTCGCCAATGCGTACATTGCCGCGTACGAACTCGACGCCGCAGCCCAGGAATATGAGGAGATTGTGAAGCGGGATTCCAACACGATCGAGAACTGGTACAGTCTTGCCCGACTCTATCAGGTTCGCAATCCTCAAAAAGCGCTGGGGGTATTCGAGGTGATGACGCAGCGCTTTGGCGCTGATTGGGATGTGCTCATGCAGATTGCCGAACTGTACAGTCAGATGGGGCAGTTCGAGAAAGCTGCCGCTGCAATGAAGCAAATGCTCTCCTTGGATCCCAGTAACCACGAATTGAAACGAAGCCTTGCGCAGGCATATGTCAGAGCCCAGAAACTTGATGAAGCGCGCACACTGTATGGCGAGCTTACTGCCACTTACCCCAACAACCTCGACTTTGTTGGAGAGTACGGCATCGTCCTCATGTTGCAGAAGAACTATGACAAAGCTGACTCGTTGTTTGATCTTCTCCTTTCGGCCGACTCGGTGAACATTGAGGCGAAATTGCGTATAGGTGAGGTGTACTTTGGACAGGTGGAAAAGGATTCAACTCTCATTCCTGCCGTTCGAAACGTGTTCGAGCGTGTGCGCAGCAAGCACCCTGGCGATTGGAGAGCATACTGGTTTCTCGGGGCGCTGGGGGCTCTTGGCCATGATGATTCCATTGCCGTCGAGAATTTCCGCAAGGTGACCGAGCTTTCGAGTGGGAACGCCGATGCCTGGGTGTATCTCTCCTCTGTGTTCCTCGAAAAGAACAATTTCCAGGAAGTCGTCACGATTCTGGAAAAAGCAATCAAGATTGTGCCGGACGATTTCCGAGTGAACTTCTTCCTCGGTGTTGCCTTCAATCGGGTGGGCAGGAACGATGATGCTGTGCGCGTTCTCGAGAGGGCGAGACAACTCAATCCCAAAGACATCAACGCCATCAGCCAGCTCGCTCTTGTGTATGATGGCATGAAGAAGTATGATGAGTGCGACCGCCTCTACGAAGAGGGTTTGAAGCTTGACCCGAACAATGCTCTGATCCTGAACAACTACGGATATAGCCTAGCAGACAGGAACATCCAGATTGACCGGGCGCTGGAGATGGCAACGAAGGCTGTTGCAGCGCAGCCCGACAACACGTCGTATCTTGACACTATCGGTTGGGTGTATTTCCGTTTGGGAGACTACAAGCAGGCCGAAATGTACATAAAGAAGGCGATCGACAAAGGAGAGGCGAGCCCTGTAGTTCACGAACACCTTGGCGACATCTATTATGAGATGAGAGATGTGGAGCGAGCGATGGAGCAGTGGAAGATTGCATTGAAGATGGATGAGACAAACGCAGCATTAAAAGAGAAAATCGCTCGTGGATCTCTATGAGATACGGGCGACCACTGTTTGTTGCGTTATTGATTTCAATGCTTCTATCATCGTGTGCGCCGAAGCGTTCAGAAGTCCTTCTCGACACGAAAGTCACGGATGCCGCCACGGTGATGACCCTTGTACAGGAACATCAGAACAAGTTACAATCGATGGTCGGCAGAGGGACGGTCACATTTGAGAGCCCGGAGATTTCCGGCACGGCTACCTTCGAAGTAGCACTCAGGAAGCCAGACTCACTGCTCGTCACCTTTGAAGGACCTTTTGGCATTGACCTCGGCACGTTGTTCATCAGCCGTGAGAAGTATCTCATGTATAACAGCCTGGAGAACAAGGTGGTCACCGGTGTTCCCAGTGCTGCAGCCATTCGTTCGATCATCCCGTTCGACCTCACTCTCGATCAGGTGGTCGAAGCTTTCTCAGGGTCATTCCCTATCCCTTCCGACTCTCAAGCTCTTCGAACCTACTCAATTGATGACGACATGTTTCTACTCTCTTTTGGATGTGAGAGCAGGACGTGCAGGTTCTGGATCGATAACCGCTATCTGCTCGTGAAGAAGTATGAGGTTCGTGATGAGCGTGACGAATTGATCATGGATGCGGTGGCGTCATCGTTTGCCGAGGATGAGATGTCCAGTGCCCCGAGACATATCCGAATCAGATTCCCTGTACAAGGACGGCAGGTTTTTGTGAACTACTCATCCATCACCCTGAACGATCCGAATCCTTCGTTTGCTTACTCGATACCATCAAATGCTCGAACAACAACCCGATGAGTGATGGTTCGTTGTTGCACAACATACGCCGTACTTGTCTCCCTTGTTTTGGCCGCTGGTGGCATCCACTCCTCGACGAAGGATGAAATCAAGAAACGTCAGACCGAGCTGCAGTCGATTCGCGAGCAGATCAAGCATTTCGAAGAGAAGTTGCAGCAGCAGCAGAAAAACGAACGGGCGACACTCGAGCTTCTCGATACCTACGACAGAAAAGCCACCCTCATCCGCCAGCTTATTAATCGGCTCCGAAAGGAAGAGCAGGAGATTCAGGATAGCGTCGAAGCATCCCGTGCTGAAATCGGGCATCTCGGATCCCAGTTGGAATTCCTCAAAAGTCACTATGCCAACTATGTTGCATCCGCCTACAAGGCAGGCCAGTTACACGACATTGAGCTGCTGCTCGCCTCCCGGTCGATCAACCAGTTCTATATTCGCGCCGAGTATCTTCGCCGCTTCTCAGAGCAGCGTAAAACCGATATCGGCAAGATACGTACAAAGAAGAATGAGATAGAAGACAAGCAGACGCATCTGCAGGAGCAGCTCAGTGAACAGCGCCGCCTCATTGCTGAAAAGGGGGCTGAGGAGGATCGGCTCGCTGCCCTCGTTGCAGACCGGCGAGAAGTTCTGCTGCAGATCCGTAAAGACAAGAAGAATGCCCAGCGCGAGCTCGACCGTCGCCTGCAATCAGTGAAAGAACTTGAGAAGCTGATTGCAAACCTGATCGAGCAAGAACGGATCAAAAGAGAACGAGAGGCGGCGGAGCAGCAGCGAACCGGCAAACTTCCACAGCCGCCACCCATCTCCGGTGAGTTTGAAGCAAAGCGAGGAAAGCTCCGTTGGCCTGTGAGCGAAGGGATAGTCGTTGCCCATTTTGGCAACCAGAGACACCCTACGCTCAAGACGATCACACAGAATACGGGGATTGATATTACTGTGAAGGCTGGAACTTCTGTGACCGCTGTTGCGGCGGGAGAGGTGGTGACCATTTGGTGGCTCCCCTCGTACGGCAACATCGTGATCATCGACCACCATGGCGGCTACCGGACGGTTTACTCGCACCTGGCAGATATCAGGGTGACGCAGGGACAGAAGGTGAAGGAAGGTGAGAGTATAGGCACCAGCGGCGAATCACTGGATGGTCCCCGTCTCCACTTTGAACTGTGGAAAGACCGGGAGAAGCAGAACCCGGAACTTTGGCTCAGTCCGCAATGACCCGACGAAACCTACTGGTCACCATTCTGATAGCGTTTCTCTCGACGCTTCTCGCGGTGATTCTCCACGTTCCACTCTCCTCGGTGGAGAACCAGGTTACAGCGTTGAAGTACCAGCTTCGCGGTGCGCAACAGGCCGATACGAATATTGTCATTGTCTATATCGACAACGATGCTGTGAAGGATCTCGGATGGCCTGTGCGGCGCAACTTCTACGCGCTGATGCTGAAAGCTCTGACTGAGCTGCAGGTGAGAGCAATAGGCATTGATGTCGTGTTCGAGGAGCCCAGCCGAGAATACCCGGAATACGATGAGTTGTTCGCTGCGACGGTCGCGAACTCACATCGCGTTGTGCTCGCGTCGTATTTCCGATCTATTTCCGATGTTGAAGGGATTGGAGGAAGACAACAGAGCGACTCTGCGTTTGCGTATCCCGGCGTGAAAGATGTGAGTCGGTACGGCCAGGAGATGCATCGGCCACTTGAGATTCTGCGGGGTGGCTCGGTTGGAGTCGGACATGTCAATCTCGGCGAGAATGCCGACATCCCACTTTTTGTGCAATCATCATACGGTGTCGTCCCTTCTTTTGGATTGGAGTTGCTGCGCGTGTTCAAAGGAGTCGATCGTGCAGACGTGCTTCTTGAGAAGGGCGTCATTGTAATGGGTTCTGACACGAAGTTCGTTGTTCCTTCAGCAGGCTCGGTTTCGCTGTGCTATCCCGGACCCATCAACACGTTTCGTGCTTACCCGTTTGTGGAGGTGTTGAAGTCCTATGATGCGGTTCGGCTGGATCGTGTGCCGTCGTTGCCGGTGGGATCGTTCAAGAACAAGATTATCCTGATCAGTGTTGTGGCAGAAGGGCGCAGCGTTTTTGTGAGTACGCCTGTCGCCGCCCGGTATCCTTCAATAGGTCTTCACGCCACATTCCTCGATAATGCCTTGCACTCTCGATTTCTGTCTCAAGCAGGAAGCATGATTATCTATTTGACAGGTCTTTTTCTGGGATTGTGTTGCGGAGGAGCGATTCTCATCATCAAATCGCCAGCCGACAAGGTGGTGGCTCTCGGACTTCTGATTCTTGCCCCCGTTTTTTCAGTTATCCTCTTCATCAGCGATGCATACCTTCTACCAATAACTCCATTGATTGTTGTTGGCTTGGGGAGTACACTTTCCGCGGTCATCTACAAACAGCGACAAGTCGGAATGGAGATCGGTAGACTGCAAGAGGAGAAGGGGAGCATCGTTGCACGATTGAAGGAAAAGGAAGGGAAGGTGATGCAGCTGGAAAACGAGTTGCTACAACTCGAGGCTGCAAAGTCGGCCGACCGTACGGCGGAGCTGCTTGAGGAAATACGGAAGTACAAGTCGGAGATTCATGCACTCTCCTCCAAGGCAGGCGACATGGAGGAGTTCACGGTTGAGCAGAAAGACGATGGGTCGACATTGGGCGAATTCGAGGGCCTTGTGTTCGACCGTGCCGGTGCAATGAAACCGGTGATCGAATTCATCGGGAAAATTGCACGCAGCGATGCGCCAGTACTCATCCTCGGCGAAAGCGGCACAGGCAAGGAACTCGTGGCGCGGGCAATTCACAAGCACAGCGGCAGGTCAGGGCGACCGTTCATCGCCGTGAACTGTGGAGCCCTCTCGGAAAGTCTTCTTGAGAGCGAGTTGTTCGGTCATGAGAAAGGTGCGTTTACAGGTGCAGTGAAGGATAGGCTCGGTCGGTTCGAGCTTGCCGATGGCGGCACAATTCTTCTTGACGAAATAGGTGAAGTAACAGAGGCGTTTCAATTAAAACTGCTTCGTGTCTTGCAGGAGGGAGAGCTTGAACGCGTTGGCGGGACAAAAACCCTCACGGTGAATGTCCGAGTGCTTGCTGCGACCAACAAGGATTTGAAGGAGCAGGTGAAGCTGAAGCGATTCCGTGAAGATCTTTTCTATCGCTTGAACGTACTCACTGTGAGTCTTCCCCCATTGCGCGACCGACAGGAAGACATCCCCCTTCTTGTCCAGCACCTCCTCACTCGCGAGGGGAGGGAGATGAGCGTCTCGAAGAATGTGATGGATGCATTACAGGCGTATGCTTGGCGCGGCAATATCAGAGAGCTGGAGAGTGTCATCAAGCGTGCGGTGCTGCTGGCAAAGGCGGATCAGCGGGCAATGATGAACCTAAAAGATCTGACCGAAGAGGTCATTGCCGCTTCGCAAGGAGCGGTTGCAATCGAAGACCAGGTTCTCGAATCGTTACGTGAGAAGAAGTTCTCGCGCAGCTCTATCTCGGATACAGCCGAAGAGCTTGGCGGGCTTAACCGGGGCACCGTTGCAGAGTATCTGCGTGGTCAGTGTCTCAAGACATTTGTGGAACAAGGGTTCAAGCTTGAGCAGGCGGTACAGCATATTTCGCTTTCCGCCGATGCAGAGATGAACAATCGCGTGAGGAAGAAATTGCTTGAGTATCTCTCCAATATTTCCGAAGGGGTGAACTCCTCAAAGCCATGGGATGAGGTGAAAGCTGCGCTCAGGCCAAAGACGAAAAACCTCCCCCAACGCTACCACGAATATATTGAGCGCGTGGCGGACGCGTACCACCAGGGGATATTGAAACCAGATTCCAGCGCCCAGCGTTGATTCTTCGCTGCCTGAAAACTTGCACTCCCGCACTTCCCTCCAAGATTCCGGCACTTCTTACTTCTGAACTTTCCTTTGCGGAAGACCCTTGACGCCTCAAATCGCTCGAAAATGAACAGATTTGTCGGCTCCCACATCGATTCCGAATCCATCGGGCAGTTGGCACACCTGTTGGGGTGTAGTTGGCAGGAAGTAGAACCTTGAATGCCAGACTAAACCGAATTCACCTACTGACAGTCAAACTAACAAAAACAA
>DPLS01000148.1:0-2494 GCA_003541875.1 Bacteroidota bacterium
TCTTGCCTCGTACGCGGATGTTGAGTATCTCCACGAACACCGAGAACGCCATTGCGAAGTAGATGTATCCTTTTGAGATATGTTGGTCAAATCCTTCCGCAATCAGAGTAACACCTATGAGCAAGAGAAAAGAGAGAGCCAACATTTTCACCGTCGGATGCCGGTGGACGAAATCGCTTACCATACCGGAAAAGAACATCATGAAAAACACGGCAATGACGACGGCAGCAATCATGATCCCAAGCTGATTCGTCATCCCAACCGCTGTTATGACTGAATCAAATGAGAAGACAATATCGAGCAACATGATTTGGATGATGACGCCGCTAAACGCGACTCTCCGCCGCACCACCGTTCCATCCTCATCACCTTCGAGTTTCTCATGTATCTCGTGGGTGCTCTTTGCAAGCAAAAAGAGACCGCCTGCAATCAGGATGATATCTCTTCCAGAAATCTCATTCCCAAGTACTGTGAACAATGGCTCCGTCAACCGCATAATCCAGGTGATGGAAACCAGTAGTCCGATTCGCGTGAGCATTGCAAGCGCCAAGCCGACGGTTCGTGCCCGAGCCTGTTGATGAGTTGGAAGCTTGCCGGCAAGGATCGAAATGAAAATGATATTGTCGATGCCAAGGACAATTTCAAGGGCTGTGAGTGTGAGCAGCGCAGCCCAGAGCTGAGGGTCAGTTATCCAATCCATATGAGATTAAGGGATGAGAGGTGAACAAAAAGACTGTTAGCTACATTCGTTAGAGACTACAGGTTCAGGAATAGAACACGTGGGCGTTCAAGAAAGTTCATTTGGTGAGAGTCCGCCACTTCGACCAGCCAAACGTGGACAAGTTGATTCGCTCCCTGACAAACACCACACCCTCCTTTTCAAGAAGCAATTTCTGCTTCTGATAACCTCCGCTCCACTTTGAAAGAGATATCCTTCCCTGGGAATTGACTACACGATGCCAGGGGATATTCGATCCCAAGGGCAGGTTATGCAACGCATACCCCACGAGTCGGGCATGACGGGGGAATCCACACATTTCTGCGATTCCCCCGTATGTTGCTACCTTCCCCTTGGGGATTCGTCGGACGGTCTCCCAAATCCTCCCGTAGAGATCAGATCGAACTGGGGCCACGCGTGAATCTAGAATTCAACTGATTCGGCAAACTTCGCGAGTTCCTTGGCCGAAGCCTTCTCAATATCAGCGTGAAGACTATTGCCATGCGAATCCATCGTCACGATTGCAGGAAACTCTTTCACCCTAATGTGCCACATTGCCTCGGGCGTTCCGAACTCGAGGAGATCAACTCCCTCAACTTCCGTAATGCACTTCGTATAGAACTGTGCTGCACCACCAATCGCGTTGAGGTAGACCGCACCAAACTCACTCAGAGCAGCCAGCGTCCTTGCGCCCATTCCGCCCTTTCCTATCACAGCCCTGATGCCGAACTTCTTGATGATATCGGCCTGGTACGGCTCTTCACGTGAACTTGTCGTTGGACCGGCGGCATTCATTCGCCACTTATTCCCTTCTTTCAAGACAACAGGTCCACAGTGGTAGATCACTGAGCCACGAAGATCAACGGGTGCGTCGTGAGTCATCAGGTGGTGATGCAATGCATCTCGCCCGGTATGAATGAGTCCATTCAACAGTACGACGTCGCCCACGCGGAGACTTCGAATCTGCTCATCGGAAATCGGCGTTGTGAGTTGCACCTCTCGACCCGTAGCTGGCAGGCCGTGAGTCTTCGCCATCTTCACGGCAGGAGTGTCATCCTTGTACAGCCAGCGTTTGATCTTGCCGGATTTCGAATCGAGGACCACACCGAGTCTGCGAAACGCCCAACAGTCATAGGCGACAGACACAAAGTAACTTGCTGGCAGACGATTGGCCACACCGATCTTGCACCCGATGAGAGTCGACTTTCCGCCGAATCCCATGGTACCAATGCCAAGCTTGTTCGCAGTTTCCAATATGTAGCTCTCGAGCTGGGCAAGTTTCGGATTCGGGTTGATATCATCGAGGGATCGGAAGAGTTGCTGCTTCGCAAGAGAATATCCGGATGTCCTATCGCCACCGATCGAAACTCCAAGTGCGCCGATACTGCACCCATGTCCCTGCGCCTGATACACCGCGTGCAAGATACACTTGCGTACCCCATCGAGCGTCCTGTCAGCACGGCCAAGATTATCGAGTGTGCAGGGTATCGAGTATTGGATGTTCTTGTTTTCGCAACCGCCTCCCTTCAGGAGAAGCCGGACCTCGATATCTTCATTCTCCCATTGATCGAAGTGCATTACGGGCGTACCCTCTCCCAAATTATCGCCGGTATTCTTGTTGGTCAGGATGTCGACAGAATTGGGGCGAAGCTTGCCGAGTTTTGTCGCTTCGGCAATCGCTTCCTTGACTTGTTTCTTCATGGTGATCTGATTTGCCCCGACGGGTGTCTTGATTTCAAACGTCGGCATCCCGGTATCCTGACAAATTGGAGCGGC
>DPLS01000148.1:2859-4655 GCA_003541875.1 Bacteroidota bacterium
GGTTCGATGAGGTTTCGATGACGAGTTTCAGAATGCTATCTTTGAAGTGCTCCATTGTGGTTTCTCCTCGATTTATGCAAAGATGCTCTCAATGCGTATACTGCGGCCTGTGAGCATACGGTAAAGGGTCCTGGATGCCTGCAAGCTCAAATCCCCGCAGACGCAACGCACAACTGTCGCACATTCCACACGCAACATCTTCACGTTGATAGCAGGACCAAGTAAGATGGAACGGTGCGCCGAGCGAAGTTCCGCTCAGAACAATCTCAGCTTTCGACATCTCGATGACTGGTGTTACAATTTCAATATTTGTGGAAGGTTTCGTGCCGATTCGAACGACCTTGCCGAACGCATCGAAGAAGTCCCTACGGCAATCTGGATATCCGGACGAGTCTTCTTCCACGGCCCCGACAAAAATCGCCGAGGCCTGAATGACTTCCGCCCAACTCACGGCCACCGAGAGCATGTTCGCATTCCTAAAGGGCACATAGGAAGTCGGAATGCCTTCGCGCCCCAGATTCGCTTCGGTTACTGGCATCGAGTGATCCGTCAGGCTTGAGCCACCGATCTTTGATAAGTGATCCATGGAAATAACCAATCGGCGTTCCGCACGAACGTAGTCAGCAATGGCGTTGAACGCTTGCAGTTCACGGGCTTCGGTTCGCTGGCCATAGTTGAGATGGAGGAGAGCAAGAGAATGGCGCTGTCCCGCAATCGCAGTGGTCACACAGCTGTCCATTCCACCACTTAGAAGCACCACCGCAGCCGGTTTCATCATACGCCCCTGACCTCGGGTTCCCAAATATACTTGTGTGTCTGCAATTGGAATCTCACGTTGAGGTTGCTTTCAAGAATCCATTGTGCCAGCGTAACCGGTTCAAGCACTCCAAACACAACAGACATTAGCACGGGACACCGATCGGTGAGATGATATTTCTTGATCGTTTCGACAGACCAGTCGAAATCCTCCTGGCCGCCAATTACGAATTTCACTTCGTCGCCAGGACGGAGATGGTCAATATTTGTCCAGAGATTCTTCTTTGCCATCCTGCTGCCGGGTGTTTTGAGATCCATGATTCTCTTGACTCGGGAATCCACCAGCGAAATATCCAGACTGCCACCGGTCTCCAACAGTACTTCAAACGCTTCGTCACCAAGAAGCTTCATAAGCTCATGAACTCCATTTTGCATCAACGGTTCACCGCCAGTGATTTCAACAAGCCGACAACCGTAGCTTCTTACTTTCTGCATGATCTCAGCAATTCCAATTGACGTTCCTTCATGGAAGGCATACTCTGTGTCGCAATACGAACAACGAAGGTTGCACTGGGTTAGTCTCACGAAAACACATGGTCGCCCCGCGTGGCTCGACTCACCCTGGATACTGTGGAAGATTTCGTTGACTACAAGTTGTGACATGCGAGAGAAATGAAGACGAAAAAAGGTACTAAGACGAGGAAGGAAAAGCAAGAAAAGTGGAAGATCAGGATGGAAGGGGGGAGAAAATCAACTAGTTCGCCATAACCATCATCGACCGTTCTTCTTCTTTCGAGCAAGACAGTTCAGGACAGAGGCTACCACAAGATCTTCATCCAGTGGTTTGAGAATGAAGTCGCTCACGCCCAATCGTTTGCCAGCAATCAGCGTATCCCGGTCGATCCGTGTGGCAAGAAAGAGAAAGGGTAGTCTCTCGGTGCCAATGTTCGTGCGGATCCAGAGATACAGGTCGTAGCCAAGAGATCCATTCTCAAAGTTCACTTCCGAGACAACCATGTCGGGATTGTATTCAAGTACCC
>DPLS01000274.1:0-5454 GCA_003541875.1 Bacteroidota bacterium
GCTTCTTGTCCATGCCCTCAGCGCAGGGTTGCTTCTGCTCTGTGTTGCCACAACCTCCCTTGACCAACGCATCGATATTCAGCTCAATCTCTCTGATACGAGGAACCCCCAAGAACATGGCTAGCTATCTTCTCCGCTCGCTCTATAACAGGAGCATCTGCCAACTTCTGTCCCTCATCTTTTTCTCCCTTCTGCTAGCATGCGTACATCCTTCGCAGGCTCAAAAGAAAGCCGCTCTTCCGAACAGATTCCCTGAACCAAGGTTTGAGCATATTGGCTTGAAAGACGGCTTGCCGGAAAACAGTGTTCTCTGTATTCTTCAAGACCGTTTCGGATTCCTGTGGCTCGGCACGCAGAACGGTTTGGCAAAGTATGATGGCTACTCGATGATTGTTTATCAGCCGGAGCCCGGGAATCCCGCGAGCATCAGTGATCACACAATCAATGCGATCTATGAAGATCGTGGCGGAACCCTTTGGATCGGAACCTACTATGGCGGACTAAACAAATTCGACCGGGGTAGCGAGACGTTTACGCGATATCTGAACAACACGTTGGATTCCAGCAGCATAGGTTCCAATCAGGTCATTTGCATCTATGAAGACAATGCCGACAGACTCTGGGTAGGAACGACTAACGGCCTTAGCCAATTGGACCGCAGCACAAACAGGTTCAATCACTACTATTCTCAGGATTGGTTGTTAGGGCCGGAAGCGTACGAGTACCTATCGGGCCTGACAAAAACAGGGCGGCAGGTCAGCTCAATATTGAAAGTTGGTGATAATGCCAATGCTTCAAAGGGCTTCGCTCTCAAACAGAAGACCGACGTACTTCTCGCTGTGATGGGTGAAGGTGTTGCAGATTACGGCTGGTTGGAGAGTGAGAATGGATCGATCATTGCAACATACGACTCAGCCAAGACTCTTGGCGCTGGAGGATGGTCTGACAACCGCGTTCTGATGAAAGTAATAGCTCTGAATTCCGGAAGATACTGGATTCGCTACAAGTCCGATCAAGGCCACTCATACAATAGCTGGCAGGGTAGTCCACCTACACACCCCGAGTTCTGGGGAATTCAGGTATTCGACATTTCGGGGGAAGTGGAGAAAACCCGGCAGATGTTGGATTCTCTTCAGCCGATGAATCTGACAAGGCGCGTAAACGCCGTGGTCGAGGACCAGCAAACCGGGAATCTGTATGTCGGGGGAGTTGGGGGGCTTTGGACGTTCGACGTAAACAGGAAAGTGCTCTCAAAAGGCAAATTGCCTGATAATGATCCGATCATTTCCCAAGCGTTCATGCGCGCGCTTCACCTGGCGAAAGACGGAACACTCTGGATTGCTTCCGAGAGCGGTTTGTCCCGTTACGATCCTCGAACGAACACCTCCAAATTGTATCAGGTGATTCCATCGACGACGTACGTGCGCGAGAATAGCTTTGGCTCATTGCTGGAGGACCCAACGGGTCTCATCTGGGCTGGACATTATTGGGTGCACGGTTTGGAGAGTTTTGATCCTCAAACGGAACAGTTTCGGCCATATGCCCACGATTCTGCTGATCCCTTCAGCCTTTCCTTCTCCAGGGGAGTCTGGTCATTACATGAGGATCGCTCCGGCGTTGTTTTGGTAGGGAGCTGGCTTGGGGGATTGGATAAGTGGGATAGGAAGAAGAGACAATTCAATACTGTGGAAATCGATCCCGACCATCTGGCCCCTGGTATTGTGAATTCGATATATGAAGATCCTGTCGGCAGGATCCTCGTTGGAACAAACGTGGGGCTGGTGCAATTGGACGAAAGACAAAAAGGTTCTTCCAACTATCTCTCTATCTGGGGCAAGGGTCATGGTAGGAATGAGATCTGGAGAATTATTGAAGATCCTGTGGAGCGTGGGGTACTGTGGCTAAGCTGTCTGGATTCGGGGCTCATCAAACTCGATTCCAAGAGGAATCTCACCACGCGTTATCGGAACGATCCCCATGACACGAACAGCTTGAGTTCTGGTCGGGTTGGGGAAATACTCGTGGATCACGATGGAGTATTGTGGGTTGGCACTGAGGCGGGACTCAATAGGTTCGACCGTGCAACCGGGAGGTTTAGCAGGTTCCAACATGACCTAAACGATTCGACGAGCTTGAGCCAGAACCAAATCAGGTTCATTTACGAGGACCGTTCAGGTGTCTTGTGGGTTGGCACGAATGTCGGTGGATTGAATCGATTTGATCGCAAAACCGAAAAGTTCACGTCCTGGAAATCGTTGGTTCCGGGTCGAGAATTCACAAGTGTCTTCAGTATCCATGAAGATAAGCAAGGGAACTTCTGGATTGGAGAATATATGACGGGGATGCATCTTTTTGACCGACAGACAGGCAAGGCGATTCAGAATTTCACAGAAAAGGACGGTCTGTCAAACAACTCGGTCGCTGGATTTTTTGAAGATGAGTCGGGTCACTTATGGATTAGCACAGACAATGGCCTTTCGCGATTTGATTTCGGGACTCGGACGTTTAAGAACTACTGGGTCGAAGATGGTCTCCCCGATAATTTTCTTGGGAGAGGTCTCAAGACTCGCGACGGGCGGATCATTCTTGGTGGAAACAAGGGAGTCACAGTGTTCCATCCCGACAGCATAAAGGACGATCCTGTTGCACCGCAGGTGGTGGTATCAAGTGTATCGCTCTTCAATCGCCCCAACGAGAAGCTGGCATTCGATGGGTACGTTCCTGAGCTAAAGGAGATAGGCCTTTCACACAGCCAGAACGATCTTCGTTTTGATTTTGTCGGCTTGCAATTCAGTGAACCGGCAAAGAACAAATACAAATATATCCTTGAGAACTTTGACCGTGATTGGGTGGATGCCGGGACTCAGAGAAATGCCACATACACCAATCTTGATCCGGGTGAATACATTTTCAAAGTGAAAGCTGCGAACAGGGACGGTATTTGGAATGAGGAAGGAGCATCGATAAGAATCATGATCACTCCGCCCTGGTGGAAGACGATATGGGCTTATCTTGGATATGCTTTTGTGATCGTTGGCCTGTTCTACACCATTCGCCGATCTGAAAAGAACCGGGATAGGTTGAAACATCAGGCCGAGCTTGAACACGTGGAAGCAGAAAAGCTTCGAGAGGTTGACCAGATGAAGTCCCGCTTCTTTGCCAACATCTCTCACGAGTTCCGCACGCCGCTCACGCTTATTCTTGGACCGGTTGAAGAGTTGCAATCGGCCGTCTCAGACGAGAAGTCAAAGCAGAAGCTATCGATGATGCAGCGTAATGCCCAACGTTTGCTCCGCCTCATCAACCAGTTGCTCGATCTCTCGAAGTTAGAGGGTGGGGCCATGAAGCTGCGCGCAAGCCGCATGAATATCGTTCCGTTCGTGAAAGGACTCGCGTCCTCGTTTGAATCATCGGCTGACATGAGAAGAGTTGCAGTCAGCATTCATGCCGATAGAGATGAAATTGACGTGTACTTTGACAAGGACAAGATGGAGAAGATAATTACGAACTTGTTGTCCAATGCATTCAAGTTCACGCCGGATGGAGGGGAGGTGAGTGTATTGACAGGTCTCTGTAGGGACGTTCAATTGAACGTCCCTACGAAAGGTGAATGCGTGGCGATTTCCGTCGCCGACACCGGCATCGGCGTACCGGCAGATGAGCTGTCCCGTGTGTTTGACAGATTTTATCAGGTGGACAGCTCACAAACACGAGAACACGAAGGCTCAGGTATCGGACTCGCACTCACCAAAGAGCTTGTCGAATTGCATCACGGCACGATCAGCGTGAAGAGCGAAGTGGGGAAGGGAACGGAGTTCGCGGTGATGCTACCGTTAGGTCGAGATCATCTCAAAGGTGATGAGGTTGTGGAGGAAGGAGAACCTCAGCCGACAGCTGAGTCATTGCGAGCGATCCCGACAGGTCGGGAGAGCGAAGCAATCCCACATATGGATCAGATTGCTTCGGCACGAGAAAACGTGCCTCGCAATGACACGACGCCCTTGGTTCTTGTGGTTGAAGACAACGCCGACGTTCGAGCCTACATGAGAGAATACCTGGTCACCGGTTACGAAGTGCAGGAAGCCCACGACGGCGCAGAAGGGATCGAGAAGGCAAAAGAGAGTATCCCCGACCTGATCATCAGTGATGTGATGATGCCGAAGAAAGATGGCTATGAGTTGTGCAAGGCATTGAAGTTAGACGAGAAAACAAGTCATATCCCGATCATCCTCCTGACAGCCAAAGCAGGGACGGAGAACAGAATCGAGGGACTGGAAACCGGAGCCGATGATTATCTGACGAAGCCGTTTGATGCCAGAGAACTGCTGGTGCGAGTCAAGAACCTGATCGATCTCCGGCGGAAGCTGAGAGAGCGCTTCAGTGTAGGACAGGTCCTCAAACCTGGAGACATTGCAGTCACCTCAATTGACGATTCGTTCCTGCAGAAGGCGATTGCAGTTGTGGAGAAACGTATGGGAGATGAGGAGTTCGGTGTGGAGCAGTTCCGCAATGAGCTTGGTATGAGCCGGACACAGCTCCACAGAAAGCTCACAGCTCTTACAAACCAGTCAACAAGTGACTTTGTCCGGTACATGCGACTCCAGCGGGCGAAGGCCTTGCTGACTCAGAATGCAGGGACGGTGTCGGAAATCGCCTACCAGGTTGGATTCAACAGCGTTGCCTACTTCACCAAGTGCTTCCGGGAACAGTTCGGCATTGTGCCTTCGGAGGTACGCCCCCCAAAAGCGTAGAGAGACTTACCTTGCATCCTCGACTTATCCCTCCTCGCAGGCCTGTTGAAAGAAATGAATGCTCGTAGGTCAGCCATTCCTGTCTGACCAATTTGGTTCATTTAGGACAGGCAGAAATGCCTGTCCCACCTGTCTTGTCCACTTCAACATTCTTCAGCACCCTTGCAAACACCGGTTTCCCCCCCCTTCGTTGATGGAACATACGTTATACACTTTGGAACACCAGTGATAGCCCACGCGACGTGAGTCGTCGTTGCTCCAAAATCATCCAATCATATCTGTTTCCGCCAGTTCTTCGTTCCGCTGAGATTCGCTGCAAGCCATTATCCATCTCCAACAACGGGGTGGAACATGGGTTATAGAGTCCGAAACCTGCGTGATATCCACTCCCCCCTCCGTTTGTGTTAATTGTCTCCCGACACTGAGAGCAGACCGATGCAAACAAGTAC
The DNA here is from genome assembly GCA_003541875.1 of Bacteroidota bacterium. Lineage (GTDB taxonomy): Bacteria > Bacteroidota > Ignavibacteria > UBA10030 > UBA6906 > UBA11986. Next base: position 5,201 of record DPLS01000274.1, read on the forward strand.
CCGTTCAACATCCGAACAACACCACAAACACGAATCGGTGCCGACCGCAGAATGCCCTGATCGCGGTATGCTGGATGCCGGTCCGAGAACCTATGTTATCACACAGAATCGTACCCACAGTTCACTTTCTCTCAAACAATACACAACGGAGGTAGCTATGAAAACCACAATGCTCGTCCTCAACCTATTGGCTACGATTTTGATAGTCGGATGCCAGGACAACAGCATCACAGATCCAATTACTGCGGCGGCTT
>DPLS01000274.1:5688-6322 GCA_003541875.1 Bacteroidota bacterium
CGCGGCGGCTTCAGAGGGTCCGCAACTATCGAAGCCTCAGCCGGTGAATTCGCTTGCACTTCATGCAATTGTGCGCGAGCCAGGAAACGACCTGAATTCCTTTGTCGAGATTACTGGTGTGGTTGCATATCAGACAATCCTAGTCCCACTTGACCCTATTCCGCCGAATCCACAGTTTGCCGTCATACTGACTCTGAATGCCGACGCTGAGGTGAGATCCTATAATCCAAGAGTGCCATTCTCGCCTGTGTGGCATGTTCTGGGCTCGTCGACCGAATGGGTCCCTGTCCCCGAGAGTGGCAACGCGTTCGTGACGAAGAGCTACAAAATCAATGGTCGGAGTGATGGAATGCTCCTCAAGGTAAAATTTCAGGTTACACTGACGAGCGTTGAACTAAGCAGCATGTGGCTCGAGCTGCCGCGAGTGGGCCGTGTTGAGGACCTTGATTGATCAGCAGGAACAATGAAACGCTCAGTGTTTTTACTCGCCATCATCCCTGCGGCAATCATTGTTGGATGCCAGGACAGCAATGTGAATGGTCCAGCTACGGCTCCCGTTATACAAACAGGTTCTCTTTCCAAAGCCGTCCTGAGCAACAGGAGTAACATCATCATTCTGCAGGCAACAGTTATT
>DPLS01000339.1 GCA_003541875.1 Bacteroidota bacterium
CCAAATCTGCAATCTTGGGGGCCAACTGATTCCATTGCGCGAGCTGGAACAGAAGAAATCGGGACTGGATGCCCGGCATGAGCTGGTTGTCTACTGTCATCATGGAATACGAAGTCACGCAGCCGTGATGATGCTGAAGCGGTCGGGTTTTCAACACGTGAAGAATCTGGTTGGTGGAATCGATGCCTGGGCGTGCCAGATTGATACTACGATGCCCCGCTATTAAGGTTGATAATCTATGCTGTTTTCTCTACCTTGTTGCGGATGTTTTCAGCTTGACAAATCACTCATGAGGACTCAGATGAAACGAAGCATTATGATGCTCTTGATGACTGTATTGACATATACTTTTGTCATTGCTCAACAAGAAGAGGAGCCACCCATTCCGCCGAGGCGCTCGAAGGCTGGGAAGGTGGGCGCATTTGGCGGATTTACTCCGGGATGGTTATTCGTGAACGTCAAACCGATCAACGATTACCTGACGGCTTATGGTGGTGCTCCACTCAATGACGATGGCGTCTGGCTCTGGGGTGGGGGTGGCGCCGCGTACATCATGTTGATCCCAAATCTTCGTGTGGGTGGAATGGGAATGGGTGGCTCAATCCAGAGCACCATGCTGGATGCGATGGGCGTTCGTCGAGATGCGGAACTGAAGGTTGGCTTTGGGGGAGTCACATTAGAATACGTCCTGCCTGTTCTTGAGCGGCTCGATATTTCGTTCGGAACAAGTTTGGGCGGGGGTGGTATTGACCTCGTGCTTCGTCAGGATGCAGGGGGAGCCAAGACATGGGTCCAACAATGGAAGAACTTTGAGTCATTGACGAGCACAAGCCGGGACCAAATCAAGCAGACCCTGAGCGGTTCATATTTCGTCTGGGTCCCTTCAATGAATGTTGAATACGCGGTACTCGGGTGGTTTGGGTGCCGCCTCGGTGTGAGCTATGTTGGAATGTCCGCCCCGTCCTGGACGGTGGACGACAACTATGAGTTGCTTGGGGTCCCCAGCAATGTAAGTGGCAGAGGGTTTATGATCAATGCCGGGTTGCTCGTGGGAACGTTTTAGGAAACCAACGATACGCGCACAATTGCAGGGCGGCAGACAAGCCGCCCTATTTTGTTTCTGTAAACTGCACGGCCTTCCATTGCGCGAACAGGTCCCTGCACTTATTGCGCTGGTATTTGCCCGTTGATGTGACTGGAATATCGCTGCCAAACACGACAAGCTTAGGCGACTTGGCGAACGGCAAATGCTTTCGGCAATATGTGAGGATCTCCTCCTGAGTCATCCGGACGCCGTCCTTCACCTTCACAAAGGCTCCCACCTCCTCGCCATACCACTCATTCTCAAACCCGACAGCAATGCCAGCCTGTATGCCCGGCATGCTCATGAGCACTTCGTCGATCTCAAACGGTGAGATATTCACTCCGCCGCGGATGATGAGTTCTTTGATCCTTCCGGTGATGAAAAAGAACTTCCTCTCTTGATCGTCATATCTGAAGAATCCCTCGTCACCACTTCTGAACCAGCCGTGCGCGAACGTATGCTCGTTCGCCTCGGCATTCTGGAAGTAGTGCTTCATGACGCTGTGCCCACGGATCACGATTTCGCCGCGCTCTCCTTCGCCAAGTTCAATCCCGTGTTCGTCGTGAATAGCCATCTCGTTGATGGGAAGCGGGACACCGATTGAAGGAAAGCCAAACTTGGAGAGCCACATCTTGTGCTCTCCCGGCGAATGATCGATCGGGAGAAAACAGGAGTAACATGTAGTTTCGGAAAGTCCGTACCCGTGGATGATGGGAATCTTGAATTCATGTTCGAACTTGAGCGCAAGTTCAACATTCAAGGGACCGGCCCCGCAGATGACGTGGCGGAGGTGGAGCAGTTTGTATGCCTCCATGGAAAGCTTCGCATGGAGAAGGTACTGGAGCAAGGTCGGCACAACACTCACGACAGTGACTTTTTCCATGCTGATTCGCTCAAAGAACTTCGCTGTGTGGAACCTCTGGTTGAGCACGACGCCGCAGCCGGCATACAGAGGCGTCATCAGCGTTACGATGGTTCCATTGACGTGATGAATTGGGAGGACGCACATCATGCGCTGGTCTTCTGAAATGCGATGCCATTCCGCAATGCTCATCGCGTCCACGAGCAGGTTGTACTGCAGAAGAACTACTCCCTTTGGCATTCCCGTCGTTCCGGACGTGTACACAATCAGTGCTTCGTCGTTGAGTTGCGGTTGCTTGGTCTGTGTGAACCCGACCGGTTGTTTCGCTCGTTCGGTCTCCAAATGCGGAATGTCGGCCTTCACTTTCTTCCCAACCTGCACGATAACCTGGAGACCGGGAAGGTGCTGAGCAATGGCGCTGATGCGCTCCACAAACTCATCCCGCACGAAGGCAAGTTTTGCTCTGGAGTTGTCCAGGATGTACGCGATCCTTTTGTCGTCTTCGCCGACATTGATCGGGACAACGACAGCACCGAGAAGGAAAGCAGCGAAGTATTGAACGACGACGTCAGAATGGTTGAACGAGACGGTTGCGATGCGGTCTCCGAGTGAGATTCCCGCCGAGCGCAAGTAGTTTGCTGTCTGCGTAACCTCTTCAAAGAATTCGCGGTAGGAGTACTCACGGCGGCCTCCCTTGTCGTCGTAGAAGATCAGGAAGGGCTTCTGTTCATACTTGTCCACCTGTTGGACGAGCAGGTCGCCGATGCTCCTGTACGGCACCAACGGCTGCGTTGGGGGAATACCGGCCACCGATTGTGCATCGAGGATTCCG
>DPLS01000294.1:0-2866 GCA_003541875.1 Bacteroidota bacterium
GGCAGGCGGGGAACCCCCGACGCGGGGATGAAGAGTCCCATGCTACCTGGCTGAGCTACCTGCCCGGCTGGTATTCAATTACCGAATTGTGGGCGAGAATATCAACGGCTGTGGCGTTATGGTAGGGCGAAGCGTGTGAGTTGAAAGAGATTTTCTTGATCGAACAGTCTCAAACCAAACGGTTCCGCGGCCCCCTTTGTGAAGTCGCGTGAGGTGTTTGGTTGGAGTACTCCGTCTGCTGCGAAGTTTGAGGATAACTGTGGCTGGCAGGAATCTCTTGTGAAGAGTTATCCTTGCTTCTGTTTTGCCTTGAATGCAGCGATGATGGTTGCTAATGAAGCACCAACCGCCGCTCCGCTTGCAAACAAGCCGAGGATTTGAACTGTCCTTACACCCTCCGTGAATCGTGTTAGTCCTATCACTCCAAACACAACCATAATGGCAACATTTGTTCCAACGAGTTTCAGTTTCATCGTGTTCTCCGCTCCAAGGTGGCTACAGTGGAAGGGCTTGCTCTTTCTTTGTGTGCGCTCTTATTGTTGGCAGTTCGCGCGCAGGATTCCGAGCGAACTCTATTACCCGACCTGCTTCTTTTCGTACCGGCGAATCCACGGCAGGATAATGCCCAGGCTAATAGCAAAGCCGAAAGCGGATTCCCAATTGAGAACCCCTGTACCGTGAACGATGAGACCGTAAAGAAAAGTCACCGCTAAGTTTACGAGCAGGACAATAGAAGATATCACCGCAGAGTCGACTGCATACTGCTTAATATTCATTTGGCGATACCCCGGCGTTATTTGGTTGAACGGTGGATGATCTTCGCTCCGTCGAACCCGTTGAATTTTGTTGAGGATGCCGTGCTGTACGCCCCGATATTCTCTGTGTAGAGGAAGTCTCCCACCTCGAGGTTCCAAGGGAGTTCGACGGAAAGAGAGATCTTGTCGAAGCTGTCGCACGTCGGTCCGACCACCGCGCATATTTCCGATTCGCCCCCTTTGAAGGCGTGGAAGTTTGGGATCCAATGAGCGAAAATGACGCCGGAAAAAGTGTGATAGACGCCGTCATTGATGTGGTAGAACACTTTGCCATCCCTACGAGCCTTGCCGATGATCTCCGCAACCAGCGTAGCGGTTGTGGCTACGATGAATCGCCCGGGCTCGGCGAGGATTTCGATATCATTAGGGAACAGCCGCGTGAACTCGGAATTCAGGAGGGTGGCCAGCTTCTCGAATTGTGGAACTCCTGGTTCGTAAGGGACAGGAAACCCGCCACCGATATCGACGAGGTTCAGTGGGAACCCCTTCTTCCGTGCGTCGTTCAGAATCGTTGCGGCGATATCAAGTGCCACGGTGTAGTTATCAAAGTTCGTACACTGACTTCCCACGTGGAAACTGATTCCTTCGACCTTCAGCCCCATGTCGAACGCTTGCTGGATCAGTTGCTGGGCGTCCCCCGGCTCCGCGCCGAATTTCGAGGCCATCTCGACCTGCGAGCCCGTGTCCGGGACCTTCAACCGCAACACGAGTCCTGCTGTGTCGCAATGATGTTTGAGTTTGATCAACTCGGCATTGTTGTCATACGTTACGAGCGGCTTGTACTGTTTTATCTTGGCAAGCGTTGACTGGTCCTTGATTGTGTTGGAAAAAATGATCTTGTCCCAGACGAAGCGTTTCTTTTCCTTCTTCTCAAAGTGTTTGATGTACTGGTAGACCTGCATGAATTCGTTGTACGAGGCGACGTCGAAGCTCGACCCTTCTTCAAACAACGTTTCGACTATCTCCTGCTGGGAGTTGGCCTTCACCGCATAGTAGCACTGAACCCGTGGCAGGTGCTTCTTGAATGTCCGGTAGTTCTCCCGGAGTATGTCGTGCTCAACAATGAACAAGGGGGAGCCGTGCTGTCCCACCAGTTTCAGAAGTTCCTCGTGTCTGTCCAAGTCTATCTCCGGGTAGCGAGTGTGAGTTGTGGTGAACGCATTAGGCGGGAAGTTGTTTCATGAGGGATTTCAGTTCCTCAACTTCCTTGTTGTTTTCAAGATACGATTCAATCAACTTCTTCCGTAGTTCGTCTCCCCGATCGTATAAGCGCTTCAACTTCTTCGGTTTTGTCGTCTGCCTTACATACGCGACCAGCAACGGGAAGGCAACCGTGACGTCGATGTAGGCTGTCACGGTCTCTTCCAATTTCGTGGGGTCGATCTTGCCCCAGGTGACCGCTTCGCCGGGAGGCGCGCCGGAAAGCCCGCCGGTGTCGGGACGCGCATCGGTGATGTTGATATCGTAATCCTGTCCGGCTTCCGGAATCATCAGCACTTCCTGGATCTGCGGCTCCGTCTGAAGCAGGAAGTTCTTCGGGCTGCCGCCGCCAATGAGGAGGACGCCGGTTTTTCCCTTCTCATAGTTCTTGGCATTGAGGATGATGGCGGTTGAATCGTTGACGTCGATACTGGGATTGATCTTGAGTTTGAAATAGTTCTGAAGTCCCGCCGCCTCGGCAAGGAGTTCCAGTCCCGCCACATTCATGCCAATTGTGGAATCCCCCGGTGATGAGGTGAACACCGGAATCCCGTTACGGTACGCCGCCGCCAGAACGCTGACCTCGCCCAGATTGTTCTTCTTCTCGTACTCATTGAGGACCTTGCCGAGGTGATGGTAATATTCCCTCGTTCCCATTTCCTTCTGGAATTCCGGCTGCAACATAATCTTCCGCAGGATGCGGTCGGTCGCCATCAACACGTCCTGATAGTCAAACAGAATATCATAGATGCGAGTCACCCCCTTGTCCCGCAGGTCGGCGTCGTCAACATTGTGAGTGCCGCGGAACAATGGCATGTTGAGAGCAAAGTGCATGTCATGGTACATGTTGG
>DPLS01000294.1:3101-3224 GCA_003541875.1 Bacteroidota bacterium
AGTGCATGTCATGGTACATGTTGGCACCGGTTGCAACCAGCCAGTCCACGAACCCATGATTCATAAGGGGGATGATTGTGGATGGCCCAAGACCGGCCGGAGTCAGCGCTCCCGCAATACTCA
>DPLS01000437.1 GCA_003541875.1 Bacteroidota bacterium
GGTAGAGCAATGGACTGAAAATCCATGTGTCGGGGGTTCAATTCCCTCCCTGTCCACGGTCAATCGGAAGTGCTAGTGTTCCTTAATTGGTTCGCTAGCACTTCTTGCGTTCTATCCCATCGTCTTTCAGATACCAAATAGAGTGCGATTGCACCCAGTTATGCATCCAAACATCGTGATTCTTGCTGGCGGAGTTTCTTCCCGCATGAAGAAATCGGCGGAACACTCGATAGGAGTTGAACCTTCGCTCCTTCGCGAGGCGCAGGTGAAGTCAAAGGCGATGCTTGGAGTTGGCAACGGTTCGCGTCCTTTCCTTGATTATCTGCTCTTCAATGTGGATCAGGCCGGTTACCGCAATCTTGTGATTGTTGTTTCTGAATCTGACAACTCAATCCGCGAGTATTACAAGCGCGAACAAGCAGCGCGCCAATTCAAACAACTGAGCATCTCCTATGCTGTGCAGCCAATACCGGTTGGGAGAACAAAGCCTCTTGGAACGGCGGATGCTCTTCTTCGAGCGCTTCAAAGCATGCCTTCCTGGAAGGGACAGTCATTTACTGTGTGTAACAGTGACAACCTGTATTCGCGCAATGCTCTTCGTCTCCTGCTTGATGACGACCATGAGCATGCGCTTATCGACTACGACCGTGCGGGACTTCAATTCAATCAAGAGCGGATTGCACAGTTCGCGGTGACCAAGAAGGACTCGCAGGGGTTTCTGATGGATATCATCGAGAAGCCTACGGAGGAGGAGATTCGTGGTGCTGCAGATCGACATGGGAGGATTGGCGTTAGCATGAATATCTTCAAATGTTCTTATGACTCGATCCTGCCGTACCTTGAGTCTGCTCCATTGCATCCGGTTCGCGGAGAAAAGGAACTACCTGTTGCAGTGAGGACGCTGACAGCAGAACATCCGCGTTCAGTGTACACATTGCCGCTCTCTGAGCATGTCATTGATCTTACGAGCTTTGGCGACATACCTGCTGTGAAGGAGTACTTGGCAAAGGAGTTTCCGCAATTCCCCACCCGACGAGACCTTGAAAACCTCTGAACCCTACTCTCTGGCGGGAATGCCTCAATCCCTTAAGCGTGAAACGCCTCCTCTGCTCTGTATGTGCAACATCCGGAAGCAATATCCGGGCGTCCTTGCACTTGACGACGTGAGCTTCGAATTGCGATCCGGTGAGGTGCACTGTCTCATCGGTGAGAATGGGGCAGGCAAAAGTACGCTCATAAAGATTCTGTCCGGTGCAGTCCAGAAGAACTCTGGTGAGATTGTTGTCGATGGAAAATCAGTGGGCCTGTATTCTCCTGCTGAGGTACAACGACTTGGCATTGGCATTATTCATCAGGAATTCAAACTCGTGCCCGAGCTTTCGGTGGCGGAGAACATCCTTCTCGGTAACGAGCCCCAGAAGAAAGGTCTTCCTTTCATCGATGTCGACCGGATGCATTCAATTGCGCGTGCATCATTGTCTCAACTGGGAGAGGAAATCGATACAAGAGCACCGATCAGTTCACTCTCTATCGCAGAACGCCAGCTTGTGGAAATCGCCAAGGCACTCTCCAAGAACATTCGTATCCTGGCGATGGACGAACCATCGGCAGCGCTTACGGACAAGGAACTCGAGAATCTGTTCAAGGTAATTCGCCGGTTGAAAACTGAGGGTGTCGGCATCATCTACATTTCCCACCGGCTGGAGGAGATTTTCGAGATCGGAGATCAAGTGACAATTCTCCGAGATGGCAGGTGTATTCACACGTGTCCGATCAATGAGATAGATCGGCCTGGTCTGATCCGCCATATGGTTGGCAGGGAGTTGGAGAAGGAGTTTCCAACGGCTGAGTTGGAGCGAGGGAAGGAAATTCTGCGCATCAGGAACCTTTCTGCTGGAATGTTACGCGATATCAATCTTACGCTTCACCGGGGCGAGGTTCTCGGACTTGCCGGTCTCGTCGGCGCAGGCAGAACAGAACTAGCCCGCGTTGTTTTCGGGGCCGACCCGAAGGATAGCGGGGAGATCTTCCTTGACCAAAAGCCCATCCACCCGCGTTCTCCACGCGAGGCGATCGACCTTGGCATAGGGCTTCTCACCGAAGATCGAAACAAGTACGGCTTGGTGATGCAGATGAACGTTCGGGAGAATATATCTCTCTCCAATCTGCATGATGTCGTAAGAGGCCCGTTCGTCAACCGTGCGAAGGAGAATGAAGTGGCCCGCCAGTTTTCCGACAACCTCCGCATCAAAACCCCAAGCATCGAGCAGGAGGTGGAGGTGTTGAGTGGCGGCAACCGGCAAAAGGTCGTGCTTGCACGCTGGCTCTTTACGGAATCCAAAGTCCTGATTTTTGATGAACCAACAGCGGGCATCGATGTTGGCGTGAAGCTCGAAATCTACAACCTTATCAACAACCTCGCACAGAAAGGTATTGGCGTGTTGGTGATTTCGTCAGAGCTGTCCGAGTTGCTTGGTATGTGTACGAGAATTGCGGTGATGCATGAGGGACGAATCGTGGGTGTGCTTGATAGGAACGAGGCCACGCAAGAGAAAGTCATGACGCTGGCGACAGGTGGAGCTTGAATCCTGATTCCTTCCTGGCTGTCCTTCTAGCGGGTCAGCTATAACCATTTATCTAGACACTCCTTTTGGGTCACAAGCAATCAATGTGGGGGGGTCCGGCAGGATTTTCGATTCGAGTGGAAATTTGGATAGTAAGAAACTATATTGGGTGTTATGAGGGGAAGCTTGAGGCACTTTGATACAGGGCATGTGGGATTGTGTTTGGTTGGTGGAGATGCTTGGTAATGTCCTAACGAGTACGACCCCGGACGGTGGTACATGGTTCAAATGCGATTGACTTTCGGGTGCATGGTGGTGGACGCGGGTTTAGCGCAATCATAGATCTGGTTGTTTTCGTTTTGGGCAATGGAAACAGGTCATGAGCACGTGACCTATGTCAAGACATGGGGATGCTCTGTTCCGTATTGTTACCATGCTGATTTCGTTTGTTCTTCGCATCAAGTTGTATGAACGTTTTTCTTGGTCACTTGATGCTGGAGGATGAACATGAATTTGCGTGATTGTTGACAGGTCTGATAATTCAACATCCAATTCATATCGCAGAAATTGACCAGCTGGTGTGGCTTGGGAACCAATGAGCGCTGGTCGTAGATCTTGATCTGTGTGCATTGAAACAGCGTTTACAAAACTAGAAGCCTATGACCTCGGAACACTTGCATGAAGGGAAAACCTATAGGATCCTAGTTTCTGTAGCCATGTACAGCGGGAACGCGACGTTCTTCAACAACCTCCAGGATGCATTCGGGGAGATGAAGAACATTGATGTGACGTGGCTACCATTGGAGGCCGACCCGATGGATTTGATCGGACGGATTCCCCCATTTTCCTGGAACGGAAGCCTGCAAATGTCCGCTGTGGCGCGCCATCGTATCAAAGCACTTGAGAAAAGCGGAAAAACGTTCGACGCAGCCCTCTTTCATCATCAGATTCTTACTCTCTTCCTCGGAGAATTCGCCGAGCGAGTGCCGTACGTGATCACGACGGATGCAACTCCCGAACTACACAGCGCCTACGGGAAATGGTACGAGAAGGGGGACCTCTTCTGCCCCGAGTCAATCTTCCATCAACTGAAGAAATGGCCCATCTCCAAGACTTTTCAGCGGGCTTCGTTCGTCCTGCCATTTTCTGATTGGGCTAGAAGATCGGTTGTCTCGTACTATGAGACCCAACCAGAAAAGGTCGTAGTGGTTCCACCCGGTATCAACTTGCGCCTCTGGAAGGTCAGTTCAAGCAGGCAAGGGAGGATGGGTCGGACGAACATCCTCTTTGTAGGAGGAGATTTCATGCGGAAGGGAGGCGATCTGGTATTGTCCCTTGCTGGGATGGACGAATTCCAGCTTTGTGACTTCCACTTTGTCACACGATCGTTCACAGGACATTGTCCTCCAAATGTTGTCATCCATGATAGTGTTTGTGCGAACAGCTCTCTCCTCCTTGACCTTTACCGGCAGGCAGACATCTTCGTTCTCCCCACGCGCTCCGATTTCCATTCCATCGCAAGTCTAGAGGCAATGGCCATGCACCTCCCTGTGATTGCCACGCCAATCGGCGGGATTCCCGAAATCATCGAAGAGGGTGGCAGTGGATATCTCGTGCCTGTCGACGATAGGCAGGCACTCATTCAACGGATGAAGTTGCTTGTCGACTCACCTGAACGGAGAATATGCATGGGACAACGCGGGAGGCAAATCGTCGAGGAACGCTTCAATCTCTCGCGTACCGCGTCTACACTTGCGGAATTTCTCAAACGTGCTGCTGACAAGACATGAAGGATCGTATGCAGCGAATGACCCCGCGAATTTCTATTGGGATCCCCGTTTACAACGGGGCAAAGTACTTGCCTGAAGCTCTTGAGTCTGTTCTGGCGCAAACATATCAGGACTTTGAGATTGTCATCTGTGACAATGGGTCGACTGATCAGACAAAGGAAATAGGAGAACGCTACGCGCAGAAGGACCCGAGAATTCGATTCTATCGAAACGAGACTAATGTCGGCCCTCTCAGGAACTTCAACAGAGTGTTTGAGCTTTCATCGGACTCGACCTATTTCAAATTTGCGCCTCACGATGACACATACGCTCCTGAATACCTGGAGCGTTGTATTGCAGTCCTGGACGAACATCCCGACGTCATTCTGTGCAATAGCAGAATTCGCATCGTCGACCCCCGGGGAAACACGATCAAGGAGAACGACTTGAGTGTGAATGGTGACCTTCCGCATCCGAGCGAGAGATTCCTTGCCATTCTGAACAACGCGAAGTGCTTCGAGTTGTTCGCAGTCATCAGGCGCAAGGCACTTCTGCAGATGCCTCCTCCACTGCTGCACTACTATGCGCACGCCGACGGCATTCTCATTACGAGACTCGGGTTGCTGGGCCGCTTTCACACGATTGATGAACCGCTGTATTTCAATCGTGATTACAAGGAACGATCCGGTAATACATACAAGACCTACCAGGAATACACATACTTCCTTGACCCATTGCAGAGAGGGCACATCGTGTTTCCTCGTTGGAGAATGGGTCGTGAGTTTGTAAGGTCCATCGGGCTTGTCCCTCTTCCGTTCAAGGAGAGGTTGCGGTGCTATGGTCACATGTGTCGATGGGTGAAATGGTACTGGACGAGTCTCGCGTGGAACCTCGTCGTTGCTGCTCGAACTGCTGCACAGCTTTTGGCAACGGCGGCCGCAAGAGTGATCAAACACTAATTCATATGGGGAAACGCCCGTGCTAGGACTGAACATACTGCAAGACAAGACGCGTGAGTTGAACATCCTCTGCCTTGGGGCACACTCCGACGATCTGGAAATTGGTTGTGGTGGCACGATTCTCACGCTTGCGTCAGAATTTCCGAACTGCAATGTCTATTGGGTAGTGTTCAGCGCCACGGATGTGCGTGCGCGAGAGGCCTCTTCCGCGGCGAAGCTGTTTTTGAGCAAGGCGCGGAGCCAAACCGTTCTCGTCAAGGATTTCAGAGACGGGTTCTTTCCTTTTATTGGCGATCAGATCAAGGAGAGTTTGGAAGCGGTCGCGGATCAATTCTCGCCTGACATCGTCTTCACGCACTATCGGGATGACAGGCATCAGGATCACCGTCTTGTCTCCGACTTAACTTGGAATACGTTCCGCGGACATCTGGTGCTTGAGTATGAAATCCCCAAGTATGATGGCGATCTGGGAACGCCAAACTTCTATGTTCCTCTCTCCCGGGCAGTGTGCGATGAGAAGGTCGGGAACATCATTCGATCGTTCGCTTCGCAGAACAGCAAGCAGTGGTTCACTGAAGACACATTCTTCTCACTCATGAGATTGCGGGGCATAGAATGCGCGGCTCCTGTAATGCACGCGGAAGCGTTTTACGCGCGTAAACTCGTGTTGGATGTCCAACAACTGACTGGCCAAAGAAAATGAACGGATCCTTCTGGAAAGGGAAACGGGTTCTCATCACTGGCCACACCGGGTTCAAAGGAGGCTGGCTTTCCCTCTGGCTGCAAAGCGTCGGGGCGGATGTTACGGGATTCGCGTTGAAACCTCCTACTGATCCTAATCTCTTCACAACGGCGAATGTGGCCGCGGGGATGAGGTCTACTATTGGAGATATCCGCAACTTTAGTCTCCTGAAATCAGTCATCGCCGCTGCCGATCCGGAAGTAATCATTCACATGGCGGCTCAATCCGTCGTGCGCTATTCGTACGATCACCCCATTGAAACATACGAAGTGAACGTGCTTGGCACTGTGCACTTGCTTGAGGCTATTCGCGTCATCGGAAAACCCCGCATCGTTGTAAACGTCACGAGCGACAAGTGCTACGAGAACCGGGAATGGGTGTGGGGCTATCGCGAGAACGAAGCGATGGGCGGCTACGATCCCTACAGCAGCAGCAAGGGCTGCGCCGAGCTCGTTGTCTCCGCCTATGGCCGGTCCTATTTCAACAGCGGCGGCGCTGTCGTGGCTTCTGCGCGTGCCGGCAATGTCATCGGCGGCGGCG
>DPLS01000434.1 GCA_003541875.1 Bacteroidota bacterium
TGGTCACATGGCTACAAACGAGCAGCCGAGTGGGCAAAGTCGAAACTTGTCTCGATGGGCCTCGAGAATTCCCGCATTGAAGGATGGGAACCAATGGGACGCAGTTGGGAGATCAAACACTACTCGGCAAATGTGCTCGGGTCACAGGTCTTTCCTTTGCTTTCCTACCCAAGGGCTTGGTCTCCCGGGTTGGACGAGTCAGGCGAGGTGATACTGTTTGATGCAAAGACCGATAGCGCGCTTGATACGTACAAAGGAAAACTCAAAGGCAGGTTCGTGTTAATGGGCGGGACAAAGGAAGTGGATATGAAACCTGCACCCTCAGTCTCCCGCTACACAGATGGTGAACTTCTCGAGCTTGCAAATGCGGACGTCCCCAAGCAACGTAGACGGAGACGACGTGCACTAGAGGACACTCCAGAGGCGAAGAAGCGCGCAGCACTCGAGTATCGAAAGCAACTCATGGTCTACGAGGAAGGGGCACTCGCGACCCTGACGCCAGGAGCGTACGACGGCGGTAGTATCCAGGTTATGTCTGCCAGCATCCCGAGTCACCCCGATACTCCTTGGACAAATCGTCCAAACGCTTGGGCTCCAAAGGCCGCGAAGGTCCTTCCTCAAATTGTCGTCGCTCCGGAGCACTACAATCGAATGGCGCGCATGCTGCAGAAAGGCGAACATCTCAAACTGGACCTCCAACTCGATGTCGCATTCGCAAAAGAGGACTCGGGCTATAACGTCATCGCCGAACTGCCGGGAACAGACCTCAAGGATGAAGTTGTGATGATCGGCGCGCATCTCGACTCATGGCACGGAGGCACCGGCGCAACGGATGATGGGACCGGCGTCGCCGTGTGCATGGAGGCAATGCGCATTCTGAAGGCCACCGGACTGAAGCCGCGCAGGACGATTCGGATTGGCTTGTGGGGCGGCGAGGAACAAGGATTGTATGGCTCAAGGGCCTACGTGAAGAAATACCTCGGTGAAGGCGGTGCGCGACGTGGCGACAGCACAGAGTCAAAGGTGACTTTCAAACCAGACGCCGAAAAGTTCTCCGTGTATTTCAACGATGACAACGGCACCGGCAAGTTCCGGGGAATCTACATGGAACGAAATGAGTCGGTGCGGCCAATTTTCCGAAAGTGGTTCGTTCCCTTCGGCAAAGAGAACGAGTTCACCCTCACGGTCTTTACCACGGGGGGCACCGACCACCAATCGTTCGATGGCATCGGGCTGCCAGCGTTCCAGTTTATCCAGGATGACATCGAGTACTTCACCAAAACCTGGCACTCAACGATGGACGTCTACGACCACACTATCGCAGACGATTTGAAACAAGGGGCAACGATCATGGCCGGGTTTGCCTACAATGCAGCTATGAGGGATGAAATGATACCGAGGAAACCAGTCAGACAGTAGATTGAACCACAAACATCATAGCAACCAAGGCAGGAGTGCAATGAAGTTCTTATCAAGTGCAGCAGCAGTCTTATTCTCCTTGCTCTCTCCAATCGTGCATGCGCAACCCATCTATCTCTCTCCGCAGACGCTCCAATTCGATACTCTTGTGGCGAGCCAGCGCGACAGCCTTTCCTTCTTTGTCGTGAACCGTAGCAGTGCTGCGCTCACAGTCAGCGATATCAACACCAACAGACAGGTGTACTTTGTTCGCGATACTGCCTTCACAGTAGCTGCAAACGACAGCGCGAGAGTGAGGGTCTACTTCCAAACAAATCAAAATGTAACTTGGAGCGATGTCCTCTCGGTTGAGAATGTTGGAGCTAATGGTACACTTCCTCTGAGAATCCGTGGCACGGCCCGCTTCACTGATCCGCTCTACACCTCAACGCAGGGGTTGTGGGAGAACGATCTGAAAACAGCGCTCCTGAATCTTGTGAACAACCACACAGTGCTCGGGTACAACACGGCACGCGATAGAATGTTCGAGACGATTGATGACCCCACCGGCGTTGACACGATTGAGTGTGTCTATACGGGAAGACGCATTCATGCTGCAACAAGGACCGAAGCACAGAACCAGGGCTTCAACACCGAGCACTCCTGGCCACAGAGCACTTTCAACAGCCAGGACCCAATGGTGTCCGACATCAACCATCTCTTCCCCACCGATGAGCCACCAAACAGCGCACGCGCCAACTATCCGTTTGGCCCTGTGGTATCGAATATCACCTGGCAGAATGGAGGCTCAAGACTGGGACGCAATCCCAACGGGCAGATCGCGTTCGAGCCTCGTGATTCCCATAAGGGCGATGTGGCGCGAGTGATGTTCTACTTCCTGATCCGCTATCCGAGCAACTATGGAACGTTTATGGATGCGGACCAGGAGTTCTATCTCCGACAATGGTACCGAACCGATCCAGTGAGCTCGAAGGAACTTCTGCGGAACAATGCTATCGCTGTCTACCAGGGGAAGCGCAACCCTCTCGTCGATCACCCCGAGTTCATCGACCGGATTTCGTACTTCCGTTCCAGTACTCCTCCAGCTCAATACCCTGACGTTGCGGTTTCTCCATCTTCCATCAACTTCGGTACAGTTGCCGCTGGCGACTCAGCCGATTGGCGACTCTTGATCATGAACAGCGGCGTCGCATCACTCACGATTTCGAGCATTGCCCCTCAATCCCCGCCATCAGCATTTCAGGTGGTCTCGTTCTCGAACACTGTTCCACCGGACTCTTTCCAACGGGTCGTGATCAGGTTCAAGCCAACACAATCGAGCCAAACTTACGTAGACACCCTCCGTATCCAAAGCAACGATCCGGATGAGGGAGCCGTGAGCGTTCCGCTATCAGGTTCGTCAGGAACGACGTCCGTTGCACAACAAGTGACACCAGAGTGCATCGAGCTGCTCCAGAACTATCCGAATCCATTCAACCCAACAACCACACTTTCATTCTCTCTTCCTTCCTCATCATTTGTCACCCTCAAGGTCTATGATGTCTTGGGCAGGGAAGTCACAACGCTCATTAATGAGACAAGAGCAGCCGGCAGATACTCCGTCGAGTGGAATTCCAGCAACATCACTTCGGGCACATATTTCTATCGACTGTCTGCTGGCACCAAGACGGAATTCAAGAAGATGGTATTGATTAGATGAAATCCATCGCGTGAGGCAAACGATTCCACTACGTCAATCCGAGCCTGCCCTATTCATGGGATGGGCTCTCTTTTTTTGGTTTGAAGAGAGAAATGAACTCAATATATTGTCGCTGTCAATTCTTCACACACCATGACCTACAACCGACTCACTCCGGATCTGACCTCCAGAATTAGTGCCATTGTCGGCCCAGATGCTATTTTCACCGATAACGAATCACTAACCATCTACGGCAAGGACGAGACTGAAGACCTCAAGTTCCCACCCGATATTGTCGTCAAACCAACAAGCGCAAAGCAGATCTCAGAAATTCTGAAGCTGGCAAACCAGCACCGAGTCCCAGTTACACCTCGCGGCGGCGGCACGGGACTCTCTGGGGGAGCGTTGGCTGTACACGGCGGGATTTGTCTCTCGATGGAGAAGTTCAATCACATCCTAGAGATTGACGAAAAGAATTTTCAGGCGATTGTTGAGCCGGGCGTGGTGACACAGACATTTCAGGAAGAACTGGAGAAGCGTGGTCTCTGCTACCCTCCCGATCCTGCCTCCCGTGGAAGTTGTCATCTCGGGGGAAACCTCGCTGAATGTTCCGGCGGTCCTCGGGCAGTGAAGTATGGCGTAACGAAAGACTACGTGCTCGGCCTCGAAGTGGTCCTTCCAACCGGAGAAGTCATCAACACCGGCGGCAGAACACTGAAGAATGTTTCCGGCTACAACTTGACCCAGCTTATCATTGGCAGCGAGGGAACGCTTGCGGTCATCACGAAAATCGTCTTCCGCCTGATCCCGCTGCCCAAACTGCGCAAGGTCATGCTCGTCGCGTTCAGCTCGCTTGAAGATGCCGCAGAAACCGTGGCCGAGATATTTCAAAGGGGCGTCACGCCTTCCGCGTTGGAACT
>DPLS01000370.1:0-2089 GCA_003541875.1 Bacteroidota bacterium
CCCTTTCGAAACGAAGACCGTTTTCTCACTTGCGTCGGCGAAGTAATTGGCGCCGAAAAACGCCCGGTAAAAGGCTATTCCTGCAATAGCTACAAAGACAAGCGCAACAACCAGGAACCATCGGAGCCTGCTGGCCATGCCTCTATCCCTTCTTCCTTCCGACAACAAGAACCACACCCGCAACAAGGAGCGCAGTGATGCTGATCCCGAACCCTGCCTTTGCCGGAAACGAATCGAACACAAACTTCACCTCGTGTTCGCCAGCAGGAACTTCAACTGCTCGCTGGCACACGTTCGCCCGAAGTATCTCCTTCTCGCTGCCGTCGATGGAAGCTGTCCATCCCGGATAGTATGTATCGGAGAGAACGAGCAATCCTTCCCGTTCAGTCTGGACCCGGATGATGACTTCGTTGGTCCGATACTGCTCGATCACAACCTTTGCGTTGAGCTGCTCATTGCTCAGAGCATGTTCCGGGTGCTTGTATAGAATCGCCTCCCATTTGGGATCGAAATCATCTGAGAGCAGGATTGTCTTGGCCACCTCCAGACTCTGTGCGAATCTGTAGTTCGATACCATGAAGGCTCTCGCCATTACAAATGGATTACGAGACATGAACACCCCTGCAGGAGATTTCATTCTCTCAAGAGAGTCAGAGTGAACAGGCCACGGCGTGAGGAGATATTTGATGTTGAACATGGACATTATCTTGATGAACGAGGGCTTCGGAATGAATCCGTTCTGCTGGACGGCTGCGGTCTCGTATATCCATCCTCCTCTATTTTGGTCGCCCCACAAATCAACCACGTAGCTTGGCGTGAGTTGGGCATAGCCATCTGCAGTCGAGAGACCGTACAGCACATTCGAACTTGGCTGGATGAACTCCCGCTGGTCGAGGTACGGTTGAAGGCTGCCTTGCCAACCCTTCGCCATGCTGAATGCCGCTTTGTGAGTCTCACTTGCGCCAGGCGAATATATTCTAAACAAGCCATTGTCTTCCTTGATTTGCTGAACCGCCTTCGGTGGCGTAAGCCAAGCAGTTGCATCGACGATTGGATTCTGACGCATCTGGAAGTGGAGAAGATCGAGAATCACCAGCGCCAGTGTAACATATCCAAGTGGACTCACCGCGCCCGACAGTGTCTTTCCCCTCTCACGTTGGCCGGAAAGGAGTTGAGACGCACCAAACGCGGCAAGTATGGCAAGCGACGCATCAACGATGAGCAAAAACCGCGTTGGGAAACGGAAGAACTTCATTCCGGGAACAACATGGAAAACAGCTTCATACACCGGTGTGTTAGGTCCAAGCGCCAAGACATAAGCGACAACAGCTGTAACGACAAAGAACTTGGCGTGCGGTTTCTTCCACAAGGCGAACGTCGCGTACAACGCGAGCAGCACTGTGATCAGTCCGACGTAACCATAATCTTCCCAAAAGATGCTCTTGCCACTGTACGTCCCATTACCAATATCGCCATTGGCATAGGGGTAGAAAAATGTCTTGATATTGGAAGGGTCATACGAATAGTTCGACGCGTACTCAAACGTAACGCCACCTGAGCGCTGGGACAGGGACACCAGCTCATATGTCGGCAGGAGCTGAACTGCACTTATCCCTGCTGCTAGGAGAACCGCAACGCCAAACCAAAGAGTACGCGGATTTCTGAAGAAGCCAACCCTCCTTGCCAGCGCAGGCTCATAACGTCGACTCTTCCCGATCTCAGATTTCTTTCGGCTCAGGAATAGCCTGAACACAAAGTAGACAACGTAGCCAAGGCCGCAATAGTATGCGGTCTGCGTGTGTCCGGCGAGATTCTGAACGCCAATTACCAAGCTAAGAAAGATGAACGGCTTCGCCTTCCGAATGAGCGTGCCGGATTCGTTCTCCCTGAATGCTCGCTCAATGAAGTATAGTCCCAGCGGAAACCAGCATGCTGCATTCACAGTGCTCAGGTGCTTCAAGTGTGCAACCATGAATCCTGAGTAAGCGAAACTCACAGCAGCAATCAGTCCACCGACCGCGTCGACATCAAGTTCGCGGACGAAGAGATACATACCAACCGCAGCAATAATGAGTGTCAGGAGAATGGT
>DPLS01000370.1:2406-11180 GCA_003541875.1 Bacteroidota bacterium
GCAACGCCTGCCTCAGCTCGCGCCAGAAGAGGAAAGCCTCCGTACACGGGAGGATACCATAATGGAAGATGTCCGCTCTTCAAAACTTCACTGAGATAAAACCGGTATGGGAAAGCATCGTTCATGATATCGCTCGTGAAGATGTCATCCGTGATGAGGAACCCGCTCATCGTTGTCAGCTTCCAGTACGGGACAAGGATGATGAGAACGAGAAAAGCGATTGGAAGCGAGGTTGGGTATTTCTTCAGAAGCGAATTGAGCATATCTCGACAGTTCTGTAAAGTCGGGAGTCCTACACAAGTTCGAGATTCGCCACGGCCGGTAGTTCCATCGAGGAGGTAACACCTCTTAGGAGTTTCATCCATCCCACATACGCGATCATGGCACCATTATCCATGCAGTATTCAAGCGGTGGATAGAAGAGCCATCGGCCTTCTCCTTTGCATGCTTCGTCCATTCGGGATCTTAGCAGAGAATTCGCAGAGACTCCACCTGCGATCGTCACGTCGTGCACTCCAAATTCTCGTGCTGCCGTGAGAGTCTTATCAACCAACACATCGACAACGGACATCTGGAAGCTTGCACAGATATCTGCAAGCCTCTGCTCAGAAAGATTCGCATGATCCGTCAGGCGGTTGTTTCTGAGATAATAAAGGACCGCTGTCTTGACACCACTAAAGCTGAAATCATAGCTCCCTTGGTCGAGGTATGTCCGGGGAAACCTGATTGCCGCAGGGTTCCCCATTTTCGCCAGCTTGTCGATGATAGGTCCGCCAGGATAACCCAGTCCGAGCATCTTCGCCACCTTGTCGAACGCTTCGCCTGAAGCATCATCGCGAGTCTGCCCGAGCAATCGGTGTTCAAAAGGGGAATCGACGAGCACCAGCATGGTATGGCCGCCAGAGACAATCAACGCAAGAAACGGGTAGGTGGGTTTCTTTTCAATCAGCATGTTTGAATACAGATGTCCCTCCATGTGGTTCACCCCCACAAATGGGACCTTCAATCCATAGGCGAGTGCCTTACCGAAGTTCAGCCCTACAAGCAATGCACCAACAAGTCCCGGACCTTGCGTTGCCGCTACTCCCTCGATCTGATCTTTCGTCACGCCGGCTGTCTTCAAAGCCTCGTCCACCACGTCAATAATGAGTCGTTGGTGAGCCCGTGAAGCCAGCTCAGGCACAACCCCACCGTACTTCGCATGCACGAGCTGCGATGAGATGACATTGGATTTGACAGCACCTTCCTCCACAACCGCTGCAGAAGTCTCATCACACGATGTTTCAATACCTAGGACTAGCATAACTCCAGAAAATGACGTTCCCAATAATGGTTGGACTTCAGGATACTGTACATAAATGAAGAGTGAATTTCAATTGAATCCCTATAAATTCAACGGAATGCGGGATTCCCCCTGTTCGTCTCTCCTCAGCTTCGTACCCCTACTCGGCAATAGAAACCAAACAAGAAGCTGACCCCTTTGTGGAATCTATGCATCATACCAAAGAGGCTCGCGCCCTTTTGCCATCGATTTTCTTTTTCTCGTTGCATTCATCAGCCACAAGGTGCCCCAATGAACAGTCGGTTCGGAGTCCTCCTCTTGCTCCTAGTAATGCTTCAACAGGTATCCGTTTCTCAAGAATATGTTCTCGTGGGATGGAATGACCTTGGGATGCACTGTTCAAACAAAGACTTTTCGAAGATGGCCGTTCTTCCGCCATTCAACAATATCGTTGCCCAATTGATCCGAAAGTCGCCCAATCATCTTCCTCAACTCGTTACCGCCGGTTTTTCTGTAGAGTATTCAATACCTGGGAACACATATTCAGTGGGCAAGACCAACTTCTGGACCTACGCCCAGCAGCTCTTTGGGCTCTCTCAACCTCTGACACCTAACATAGGTCTGACAGGCAAGGGACTAACCGGAAACCTGGACACAATTGGCAACCACTTCAAGGCGACAGGCATCCCGATCACTCCATTTGCTGACAATGATCTCGTGAATGAGAATCCATATCAACTCATTCACCTTGTTGCAAGATTGATTGCCACTGGCGATACTGTGGCGGCGACCGACGTCGTTATCCCCGTCAGCAACGAAGTTGGGTGTGTACAATCCGGTTGCCATGCATCAGAAACTGCGATCCTGAGCGCCCACGAGAGTGTCCCTGGTTTCAACCGCACGCAACCCATCCTCTGTGCCACTTGCCATGCTTCCAATGCTCTTGGGACAACAGGTGATCCCGAGGCCCAGTCATTCTCATACCGAATTCACTCTCGACATCAGTTTATTACGCCAACAAACTCTCTTTCCACCTGCTACAAGTGTCATCCGGGACCGAACACGCGTTGTCTTCGGGATGTCATGGGAACAAACACGACAAACCCACTGACGTGCCAGAATTGTCACGGAACGATGGCACAGGTTGCTTCGTCCATCAACTCCGGACGCCGACCGTGGTTGGACGAACCAAGGTGCGGCAGTACAGCATGCCACGGAAGCGGCCACGCGGAAGAGGCGGGCAAATTGTATCGCGAGTCGCAGGGGCACGGTGGATTGTACTGCTCAGCGTGTCATGGCAGCCCACATGCAATTCTTCCCACAATCCAGTCGAACGACAATCTGCAGAGCATACGGCTACAGGGGGTTGCTGGTCCACTGCGCGACTGCAATATCTGCCACTCTACTCCACCTACATCGCCGGGACCTCACGGACTGACATACCTGAATACAACAACGGCAAACATACAGATGTCAACCGATTGGAACATGGTTTCTGTTCCAGTCACAGTTGGTGATTCTCGCTCGACTATTCTCTTTCCAACTGCAACCTCCAACGCATACACGTACGTCTCCGCAGCAGGTTACGTTCGCAAGGATACGCTGCTCAATCGACTAGGCTACTGGATCAAGTTTCCATCGGCCCAGACCGTCTCCATCACCGGATTCGCACGATTGCATGATACCGTCGATGTAGTTCAGGGGTGGAACTTAGTTGGTTCGATTTCCGTGCCCATTCAGGTTGCTTCGATTGTTCAAATGCCCACGGGTATCGTTGCTTCTGGCTATTATGCATTCTCAGGCTCTGGTTACATCCAGACCAACACCATAGAACCGGGAAAGGCATACTGGGTGAAGGTTTCGACGTCCGGCAGACTCGGATTCTGAAAAAGGGAAACTCCTTTCAACTGGCTTGCAGGATAACGTGGAATTTCCTATATTGATCCACGTTTAATCTCAATCCAAGGAAGTACAATGGCAAAAGTGTGTGATATTTGTGGGAAGAGGCCGGTTACCGGCAACAACATCAGCCACGCGCACAACCTGACCCGTCGGCGATGGCTTCCCAATCTGCAGGAGGTTCGTGCACAGGTGAACGGCCGCACGAAACGCCTTACCGTGTGCACCGCATGCATCAAATCGAACAAAGTGTTGAAAGCGGCATAGCTCCGTTCTCCTATTGTTCGGATTCATGTGAAGCCATCAGCATCGTTGATGGCTTTTTCATTCTGAGCATTGTGAACCACAAAGACACAAAGACACGAAGTAGTTGACTACTGCTTTCTTGGCGTCTTAGTGCCTTGGTGGCTATACACTGAGGTCCGCGTTGCAGAAAGTCTCGCTTCAACTTACGCTCCCCAATCAACTCACGCTACTCCGGATTGCGCTGACTCCGGTGTTCGCCTATCTCCTTCTTTCCGAATCTTCGCTCAACCGACAGCTCTCATTGTTGGTGTTCGTCATCGCTGCACTCACGGACTGGTACGACGGGTGGTTTGCACGGAAGTTTGGCGACACTTCCCGCTGGGGCAAGTTCCTTGATCCCCTTGCTGACAAGATTCTCTCCTCCGTTGCGTTGCTCGTATACGTCCAGCTTGGATTGGTCGATGGTTGGATGGTGTGGATTGTCATCATCCGGGACTTCCTGATCACGGGCCTGCGCTCGTATGCCGAATACAAAGACCAGCCCATCGTTACATCGAAAACTGCCCAGGCAAAAACCTTCGGCCAGTTTGTGGTCGTCTACTACATCTTGATTCTTTATGTTGCACGGAGTGTCCCTCTCATCTATTCCGAATGGGGCAGCACGATCATAACACTGATGCATCCTCTGGTGCTATTTGGAATGATGCTCACGGTGACGTTCTCTACTGTCGGAACGGGCATCGCATATCTGTTTGATAATAGAAAATTCCTCCGGGAACTGTATGCCAGCATCAGGTCGGGAAGAGACTAGCAATACTCGCTCTATTCCCTTCTTCACAAACATCATCGCCACGGGATTTTTCTCGGGATACATTCCTTGGGCATCGGGTACCTTTGGGACCATTGTTGGAATCCTCATCTATCTTCTCCCCAGCACTGAAAGCCCTGCGGTGCTTTCCGCGATGATAATCGTCGGGCTCTTCACGGGTGTCTGGACTTCGGGTAGAGTAGCTGACATCGTCGGACACAAACTCACTCGATCCGCAGAACTTGCGAAAGCAACATTCCAGCCAGGCGAACACGAAGCTGCGGACCCTTCGATAGTTGTGATCGATGAAATTGTTGGAATGTGGATCGCCCTCCTCTTTGTTCCCAAAACCATCGTTGCTGTTGTCATCGCCTTCTTTGCGTTCCGCGCTTTCGATATCGTCAAACCGCCGCCTGCTCGACAATTGGAACGGATTCCCAATGGCTGGGGAATCATGCTCGATGATGTCGTGGCCGGAGTGTACGCAAATATTGCGATCCAGATATGCCTTTGGATTCTCCGGTCCGCCTTTCCCTATCTTCTCTCCTTCTGATGAAAACCGAAATCATAACCATTGGCGATGAACTCCTCATCGGCCAGGTCATCAACACCAATCAAGCGTACATTGCCGAGAAGCTGTATGCGGTTGGCGTGGATGTGCTCAGAATGACAACCGTTGGAGATGAAGGTGAAGAAATTCTCGCGTCCTTTGCTGAAGCCTGGAAACGGTATCCCGTTGTGATTGTTACGGGCGGACTCGGGCCAACACATGATGACATTACCAAGAAGACTGTCTGCAAATTCTTCGACAGTGACCTTGTAAGCAATGAAGACGTGCGAAGAACCATCGCGGCACGCATGAAGACGCGTAACATTGCCTGGACCCAGGCACATGAAGAGCAGACCATGGTTCCCCGCAAAGCGAAGGTCATTCCTAATCCGGTCGGCACCGCAGCGGGCATGCTGTTTGAAGAGAACAACAGGTACTTCTTCGTGCTTCCGGGCGTCCCGTACGAGATGAAGGCGATGATTGATCAGTCGGTCATTCCTTTCCTCTCCACCAAAGTCACGGGATCTGTCATTCGACATCTTACACTTAGGACAAGTGGCATTCCTGAAAGTATGCTGGCCAAACAACTCGGCGACATCGATACATTACTGCAGGGAGCCAAACTCGCCTTCCTTCCCTCTCCTACTGGTGTGCGAATGCGGATAACTGTCCATGGGGAGAATCTCCTTTCAGTCGAAGCCAAGGTAGGAGAGGTTGAGCAACGAATCCGAGCGAAAGTAGAGAAGCACATTTACGGAACCGGCGAAGAAGAACTCGAAGAAGTCTTGGGTCATTTACTCGCCGAACGCAAGCTGACCATGGCTGTGGCAGAATCATGTACGGGCGGGCTTATTGCAGACAAGATCACCAACGTCAGCGGCAGTTCGACGTACTTCGAGCGTGGCTTGGTTACTTATAGCAATTGGTCGAAGATCGAGCTGCTCGGTGTTCCCGAAGAGCTCATCAGAACTCACGGCGCAGTCAGCAAGGAAGTTGCTGAAGCAATGGCCGCGGGCATTCGCCGACTTGCGGGAACCGACATCGGCATTTCCACCACAGGCGTTGCCGGACCAACGGGCGGAACGCCCGCGAAACCCGTCGGCCTTGTGTGGATCGGCTATGCAGACAAGGAGACGACGCTTGCGCTGAGGTTCAATGTCGGGGACGACCGAAAGCGTACAAAGGAACGCGCAGCACAGACGGCGCTGGAGTTGGTGAGAAGAAGAATCCTGAAGATAGAATGAATCATGCCATCCCTTCGCCTCTTCATCGCAATAGAAACACCACCAGAAATCAGGTCGCAAATCGGCGAAATCCGTGACCAACTAAGGGAATCCATGGCCGATGTGAAATGGGAGCCCGATGAGAAACTCCACGCCACGCTCAAGTTCCTTGGCAATACGGAAGAGAAGCTGTTACCTGAAATCGTTTCTTATATTGAGGGGGTTGGTCGGGAAAGCACCTGCCTCTCGTTGAAATATGCAGGAGTCGGGTGCTTCCCGAACCGGCGGGCACCTAGAGTTATCTGGACTGGGATGGGAGACCTGAAAGGCAACCTGAACTCCCTCCAACAGGAAATCGAATCTGCTCTATTCTCCCTTGGGTTCGAGCGAGAGGGAAGGAAGTTCCATGCACATGTTACACTTGGCAGAGTGAAGAGTGACCAGAAAATCCAGAGCTTGCTTCGCATGATGGAATCGATTACCTTTGAGAGCCAGCCGGTTGAGATCCGTGAAGTTGCTCTTATCAAAAGTGAACTGAAGCCCAGCGGCTCAGTCTATACCACTCTCAAGACAATTCCACTCTGCAAGTAGGCCGGCCTCAGTTTCGCTGCCCGAAGGGGACAGCTTCTTCAAAGAAATCAACGAGCATATCAGACTAATATCCCAAGGAGCCTATCATGGCAGACGACAAAGAATCCAAAGCTCAGGCATTGAAGATCGCCATCGATCAAATCGAGAAGCAGCATGGCAAAGGTGCATTGATGCGATTGGGAGAAGGCCCGATTCAACACATCGAGACAATTTCCACAAGTTCCATTTCGCTTGATGCAGCGTTGGGCATCGGCGGTATACCACGTGGGCGAGTGATTGAAGTGTTCGGACCGGAATCTTCCGGCAAAACCTCCCTTTGTCTTCATATCATCGCCGAGGCGCAGAAGAGCGGCGGCATCTGCGCTTTCATCGACGCAGAGAATGCGCTCGATCTCTCCTATGCGAAAAAGTTGGGTGTGGACGTCAACAACTTGTTGCTCTCGCAGCCGGAATTCGGTGAACAAGCATTGGAGATTGTTGAGACGCTCGTCCGCAGTAATGCGCTTGATGTTGTCGTGATCGATTCGGTTGCAGCTCTGACACCTCGAGCTGAAATCGAAGGCGAGATGGGTGACCCGACCATGGGCGTGCAAGCTCGCTTGATGTCGCAAGCACTCCGCAAGCTGACATCTGCAATCAGCAAGTCCAAAACCTCGGTCATCTTCACGAACCAGTTGCGTATGAAGATAGGCGTGATGTTTGGAAACCCGGAGACAACCACGGGTGGAAACGCCCTGAAGTTTTACGCATCTGTCCGGCTTGATGTCCGCCGCATTGAAGCCATCAAGGATGGCACGAACATCATCGGCAACCGAACCCGCGTCAAGGTCGTGAAGAATAAGGTCGCTCCGCCCTTCCGTGAGGCACAGTTCGATATCCTTTACAATGAAGGCATCTCCAAACTCGGCGATCTCGTTGACACTGCAGTCGAGCAAAATATCATTGCCAAATCAGGATCATGGTTCTCCTACAAGGAAGACCGCATAGGCCAGGGGCGTGATGCTGTCAAGAAGTACTTGCAGGAAAACGAGAAGCTCGCCAAGGAAATCGAAACGGAGACACGGAAGAAACTCGGCCTCCTTCCCACAAACGGAACTGCCAAACCTGAAGTGAAGTCAGGTGTAGCCCCAACGGCAATGGCTAAGCCAGCAGCACCAGTCACAGCGGGCACCAAACAGGAATTCGCTAAGAAGAAATAGAAGTAGACATTTGATTGAGGCGCAGGTTCATCCTGCGCCTTATCGCTTTTCAACACAACCCTCTGTAGTAGAACCTTACCCGCATGAGACACCATGCGTATCACCAAGATCGAATCCCAGAAGAAGAACCCGAAGCGCAAGAACATCTTTGCCGATGGTGAGTTCGTCGTCGGCATAAGCGACGAGACATTGCTGCGAGCAGGACTGCGCACTGGCGACGAGATCAGCGATGAGAGAATCAAGGCGCTTGTGCAGGAGGAAGAGATCTCAGGAGCTAAACGGGTGGCTCTCCGATTTCTCGCTCATCGGCCCCGGGCCGCCAAAGAAATTCGGAACAAGCTACGGGAGAAGGAATTCGGAGACGAGGATATCGAGCAGACGATTGAGAGTTTGAAACGTGCTGGACTTCTCAACGACACCGAGTTCGCGCGGATGTATATTCGAGATGCGCTCTCTGCAAAGCCGACGGGAAGGACATTGCTCCGAAGGAAGCTTCTGCTTCTCGGCGTTGAAAAAGTCACCGTGGAAGAGGCACTGAGCACTGCATTCACTACAGTCGACGAACGGGTGGAAGCACTTGAGGCCGGCGGTAAATTCCTGAAGAAGTCAACTGCAACCCGCCGTCCCGCTGACTTGAGGCAACTGCGTCATCGGCTCTCGACTTTTCTGATGCGCAGGGGATTCGGATGGGACACCGTTGAACCAGTCATCAAGGAACTCATGAAAGAGGTGGACGAATGAACAAAGTGGTGTTTGACATCGAAACACTCGGCTTCCCACTGGATTCGTTCGATGAGAAGCAGCAAGAGTATTTGATGAAGTTTGCCAAGACCGACGAGGAGAAGACCGAGACGATCCAGAAACTGAACCTCTCACCCCTGACGGCGAAGATCATCGCCATTGGCATGTTGAACCCCGACTCCAATCAGGGGAAGGTGCTGTATGATGCACCCAAGGAAGAGCCATGGTCATCCGA
>DPLS01000370.1:11517-13741 GCA_003541875.1 Bacteroidota bacterium
ACAGTTCATCACATTCAACGGACGATCATTCGATTGCCCGTTCATCATGCTTCGCTCCGCGCTCTTGGGGGTCAAGGCAACGCGCAACCTCATGCCTTATCGGTACGGAGCCAGTGAACATTGTGACCTGATGGAACAATTTACGTTCTACGGCGCAGTACGTAAATTCAATCTGGACTTCTACTGTAAGGCCTTCAATATCAAAAGCCCCAAAGCCTCGGGCATCACGGGTCTGGATCTTGGACCTCTGTACCAGGAACGCCGATACCGCGAGATAGCGGAGTACTGCATCGGCGATGTCAAAGCCACAGCCGAACTCTACCACCGCTGGCAAACGTACTTAGCTGTCGAAAAATAGCGCGTCTCCCTCCCTTTTCCCCATCATGTTTCTTTCTCTCTTGCGGGTGAAACATTTTTGAACTATATTCGTCTAAGCGAATATAGTGAGGAGGCAACATGCAAGATCTGGCAAGGGTCTTCCAAGCATTGGGAGACGAAGCCCGCCTGAGGATTCTCAATCTGCTGTTCAAGACAGGCGAGCTATGCGTTTGCGACATCGAGTCTACAACTGGCTTCACGCAAACCAAGGTTTCCCGGCATCTCTCCTACCTCAAGAACGCCGGCCTACTTGATTGCCGTCAGCAGGGGCTCTGGATGCTCTACAAGATTGCCACACCCAAAAATCCAGACCATCAGCAGTTGCTGGAGTATCTCCAGACCGTTTTGCAGTCAAACCCTGTCGCCCAGCGTGACTCGCGGGAGATTATCAAGAACATCAAGAAGGGTTGTTGCACTACATTCAGCACGATCAAACCGAATCAGATTCCAGCAACGTTGGAACTCAAATAAGGAAGGACACAACCAATGGCAATTTCGGACATCAAACAATCCATCAAAGAACATTACGGGAAGATTGCAGCAACAAGTGGCTCGTGCTGCGGACCGAACTGCGGCTGCTCGTCAGAGAGTGACAAGGACGTTCTCTCTGTCATGATGAGTGACGAATACACGAATGTGGACGAACAGATAGTTGCCGCGGCCGATCTTGGCTTGGGATGCGGAACACCCACGGCTTTCGCAGACCTGAAGCCAGGTATGACAGTGCTTGATCTCGGCTCGGGCGCCGGCATTGACGTGTTCATTGCCGCCAAGGCAGTTGCCCCGACAGGCAAGGCCATCGGAATCGATATGACAGACGAGATGCTCAAACGCGCTCGTGCAAACAAGATCAAACTTGGCATCTCCAACGCCGAGTTCTGGAAGGGTGAAATTGAAAACATGCCCGTTGAGTCCGGCACTATCGACCGCATCATCAGCAATTGCGTCATCAATCTGACTCCGGACAAACGGAAGGTCTTGTCTGAGATGTACCGCGTCCTCAAGCCTGGCGGAAAGTTCACAGTGTCGGACATTGTCTCGATCGGTGACATCCCCAACGACATACGCCGGAACGCGGAGCTGTGGGCAGGCTGTATAGCCGGTGCCCTCGACAAGGAGGAATTCCTGCGAATCACCCGGGATGCCGGCTTCAACAACTTGATGATCTCGGCAGAGAAGCCGTATCATTTGGAGGGCAACACTTCATTTGGACTGGCAAGCATAACTCTCACAGCAACCAAATGAATCAACCGACAGTTCGTCAAGCATCAGCCAACGACCTGAAACGAATCGAACATCTTCTGGAGTCGGCGTCACTGCCGACTCTGGGAGTGGCTGAACATGTCCGGCATTTCCTCGTCGCTGAAAACAAAGGAACGATCGTTGGGACTATTGGACTTGAAGTGTACGGCGACACAGCGCTCCTTCGCTCTGCGGTTATCGCAGCCGAAGAACAAAAGAAAGGAATCGGAAGCCAGCTGTACAACCACAATCTTTCCCAAGCTCGTGATCTTGGCGTGAAGAGATTAATATTACTCACCAACACGGCGGAAGCATATTTCGCTCGCAAGGGGTTCAAGAAGATCGATCAGAAGAGCGTCACCGGTCCGGTTACGACATCCATAGAATTCACAGGAGCCTGCCCCGCACACGCTGCTTGCATGGAGCTGATTCTGTGACTCGGATTCTCATGGACAGTTCTTGGGACAACCCAAATGACAACCGTGATTATATCCACGTTGGACTCTTATTAGAACTTTCACCATCACTCGGAGATGAAAGACAATGGTAGATCAGAACAACTCATCCAACAAAACGATCAACCGACTCACCGCGAGTGGTGCTA
>DPLS01000433.1:0-1429 GCA_003541875.1 Bacteroidota bacterium
CATCAGTTCCACCAAATCCATGACAGGTCACCTTCTCGGTGCAGCCGGCGCCGTCGAAGCGATTGCCGCAATCATGGCGTGCTACACAGACATCATTCCCCCAACCATCAATTATGAGTTCCCCGATCCGGCATGCGACCTGAACTACACTCCGAATGTCGCGGTCAAGCGCAACGTGCGGTGTGCACTCAGCAACACGTTCGGATTCGGAGGTCACAACGCAACGCTAATAGTGAAGAAGTGTATCAGTCATTGAGAAGTCCATGGGTTGGGTTGCGGAGATTCTGAAGAAGATCTCCAGGAGGCGGGACGACAGGAAGATAGCCGAGCAAGAGTCAGCACAAAAGAGTCTCCTCCTCAAGAACATATCTCGATTTCAGCAGCTAACTGGGTACAGCATCAAGAACCAGGATATTTTCGTCCTGGCATTACTTCACCGATCCTTTCTCCAGCGTCCGGGCCATTCCGGCCACTCGAACGAGCGGCTGGAGTTTCTCGGCGATTCCGTTCTTAATCTCGTTGTCGCCGAATATCTGTACAATGCATTCCCACTTGCCGAAGAAGGCGAGCTTACCAAAATCCGCTCACGCCTGGTGAACAGAAAAGCCCTGGCCGCGTACGCAAAGGAAATCCATCTCATGGACTTCATCTTCATGAGTACCAGTGCGGCCCAGTCCATAGGAAAGGGGTATGACACGATTATCGCGGATACCTACGAGGCTGTCATCGCCGCGATCTATCTTGACGGCGGCCATGCAGAGTCGAAACGCTTTGTCGAGCGGCAGGTACTCGCGGCAATGAAGAGCGGGACGGTTGTCACCGACGACGAAAATTACAAGAGCCTTCTGCTCGAACACGCTCAGGGGAGCGGTCTTGGCGTACCGCGCTATGTGATCGTGAAGGAGGAGGGGCCGGATCATGACCGAACGTTCACCATTGACGTTTTGGTAAACTCAGTAAGACTGGGGAGCGGCACCGGGAAGAACAAGAAAGAAGCCGAACAAGCAGCGGCATGCAGGGCGCTCGAAGAACTTCACAAGCAGTAATACACCGAACCACAAAAAGAAGACTGAAGCCATCATCATGAACATTACCACAAACCACGAAGAGTTATTTCAATCAAGACACATCGGGCCGGGAGAGCGCGACCTCCCCCCGATGCTGGACACAATCGGCGTACCGTCACTTGAACAGTTGATCAAGGAAACTATTCCCGAGACAATCCGACTGAAATCGCATCTCAATTTGCCCCCAGCTCTCAGTGAGCACAGATATCTGGAGACGCTGGCAGGCATAGCGAAGAAGAACAGGGTCTTCAAGTCCTACATCGGTTTAGGCTTCTACGACTGCATTGTTCCGCCGGTAATACAGAGAAACATTCTGGAGAACCCGGGTTGGTACACACAGTACACGCCGTACCAGGCGGAGA
>DPLS01000433.1:1675-3253 GCA_003541875.1 Bacteroidota bacterium
ACACGCCGTACCAGGCGGAGATCTCTCAGGGTCGCCTTGAAGCTCTGCTCAACTTCCAGACGCTGATCATCGACCTGACAAAGATGGACGTGGCAAACGCGTCATTGCTGGATGAAGGAACGGCAGCGGCAGAGGCGATGATCATGACACACGGGATTGTCGGGAAGCAGTTGCCGGCGGCGAACAAGTTTTTCGTCTCCAACACGTGCTTGCCCCAGACGATCGACGTGTTGAAGGCACGGGCAACCCCCCTCGGCTTTGAACTGATTATTGGCGACCACGCCACCACAAGGGTTGACGCGTCGTTCTTTGGAGCAATTGTCCAGTACCCCGCACAGGATGGCGCAGTCCATGACTACCGATCATTCATTGAGCAGGTGCATTCCTCGGGCGGCCTGGTCACCGTTGCTGCAGACTTGCTCAGTCTCGCACTTATGACGCCGCCGGGAGAATTCGGCGCCGACATCGTCGTTGGCAATTCACAGCGGTTCGGTGTGCCGCCCGGTTTCGGCGGGCCTCACGCTGCATACTTCGCCACGAGGAACGATCACATCCGGACGTTGCCCGGCAGAATTATCGGCGTTTCCATTGACGCGCAGAACAACAGGGCGCTCCGGATGACACTGCAAACACGCGAGCAACATATCCGCCGCGAGAAAGCCACGTCCAACATCTGTACGGCCCAGGCTCTCCTCGCAATCATGGCCGGAATGTACGCCGTGTATCACGGCCCGGATGGCATCAAGCGTATTGCTCAGAACGTTCACACTGCGGCGACAATGCTCGACAAAGAGCTTGCCGGACTCGGCTACACCCAGCTCAACAAAATGTACTTCGACACACTGAAGGTGAAGGTGGAGAACCCATCGAAGATCCGCTCCCTGGCAGAAGCCGCTGAGATCAACTTTCACTACATCGACGACAAAACCGTCGGCGTCTCAGTCGATGAAACCACGCGCCCCGAAGACATTCAGGCCATCGCTAACATCTTTGCGAAGGCAGCCGGAAGAGAATTCAAGGGAGGCGCAGGCAGCGTATCCCTTGCTGGTTCATCCTACCCCGCGCCATTCAATCGCACGAGCAGCTTCCTGACTCATCCCGTATTCAACAGCTACCAGTCAGAAACCGAGATGATGCGATACATCAAGAGTCTGGAGAACAAGGACCTCTCGCTGATGTATTCGATGATCCCACTTGGCTCCTGCACGATGAAATTGAATGCCGCGTCGGAGCTGATGCCGATAAGCTGGCCGGAGTTCTCGAGGATTCATCCATTCGTCCCTTCCGATCAGGTGCAAGGATACTTGCAGATCTTCAAGGAACTTGAAGCACAGCTCTGCGAAATCACCGGGTTCAGTGCGGCATCGTTGCAGCCGAATTCCGGTGCGCAAGGCGAGTACACAGGATTACTGGTGATCAGGGCGTACCACATCGATCATGGTAACGGACATCGCAACATCGCGCTCATTCCTTCCTCCGCTCACGGAACCAATCCGGCAAGCGCTGTTATGGCAGGGTGCAAGGTGGTGGTTGTGAAGTGTGACGAGATGGGAAACATCGACGTGGACGACCTGCGTG
>DPLS01000433.1:3601-6517 GCA_003541875.1 Bacteroidota bacterium
CAGATCGTCCACGACAATGGTGGACTGGTATACATGGACGGTGCGAATTTGAATGCCCAGGTTGGATTCACAAGTCCGGCCACGATTGGTGCCGACGTCTGCCACATCAATCTTCACAAGACATTTGCCATCCCGCACGGAGGTGGTGGACCGGGCATGGGACCGATCTGCGTGGCGAAGCGTCTTGCCCCCTATCTTCCCGGACATCCACTGGTGAAGACCGGCGGTGGCAAAGCCATCCCGGCCGTGGCATCGACACCGTGGGGCAGCTCGAGTATCATGGTTGTCTCGTACGGCTACATTCGAATGTTGGGAGCAGCGGGACTTACAGAGGCCACCCGCTATGCCATTCTGAATGCGAACTATCTAAAATCCAAACTCGAAAAGCACTACCCGGTGCTGTACCGGGGGAAAAATGGGCGCGTTGCTCACGAGTTCATTCTCGACCTGCGACCACTTAAGCAATCCACCGGCGTGGAAGCTGAGGACGTGGCAAAGAGACTGATGGACTACGGCTTCCACGCTCCGACGGTCTCCTTCCCTGTTCCGGGAACGCTGATGATTGAACCAACCGAGAGCGAATCCAAGGCGGAACTCGACAGGGTTGCAGATGCCTTGATTGCGATACGGAACGAGATTCAAGAGATTGAAGATGGGAAGGCCGATCCAACTGACAACGTGCTTAAGAACGCGCCACACACTGCGCTGACGGCGCTGAGCGAACGCTGGAATCATCCTTACACTCGCTACAAGGCTGTGTATCCGTTGCAGTATCTGCGGCACCGAAAGTTCTGGCCCTCGGTCGGACGAATCAACAACTCATACGGAGACAGGAACATTATGTGCGCCTGCCCGCCGATTGAGTCGTACGCAGAAGAGAATGTGTAGGTTATCCAGGCACATCCATCGGTCGGGACAGTGGTTACTCACGGCCCGAGCAGGCTTCGGAAGGAGTTTCTTGGTTGTCAGTGCGAGGCGCTTGCCGCCGAAGCAATCTCGCTTTTCCTCATGAATGCAAAAGTGGGATTGCTTCGCTCGCAATGACCCGACACTCCTGTGTATCAGCGACCTGAATTGAAACGTGACAAGCCCTTTCCACAAGGGCTTGTTGTATTGTTGAGCCACGATGAAGACGCACATCACCACAATCATACTCTTCCTGTTTTGTGCAACGCCGCTGCGCGCTCAGACGGATACCCTTCAGCGACCTGCGTTTGCTCCATTTGTTGTTGACTCCATCGTCATTTCCGGCAACGACAAGACCAAGGACTACGTCATCCTCGATGAGATGACGATCAAGGCCGGCACCATGGCCACATCCGAGCTGATCGAGTACGACAGGAGCAGAATCTACAGCCTCGGCCTCTTCACCAAGGTCGACGTCCATGCCGACACGCTTGAAGGATCGCGCCTCCTTTTTGTAGCAGTGAAGGAACGCTGGTACTGGATTCCTCTTCTTGCTTTCGGGTTCCGCGATGGCGACCCGAAGAAGCCATACTATGGCGGCGGCCTTCAGATCAATAACTTCCGCGGCAGGAATCAGCGGGTCCATGGCATCATCATTTTCGGATACGATCCGTCGGTAGGGTTCGGTTTTGCAGACCCCCTGATCATCCGATCTCCCAACTTCAACTTTGCCGGGAACGTTTCGTTCGCCCGTTTGCGCAACAAGAGCAAAACTGAATCGGCCGCCAGCGGCGACTTCTACGAAGACCACTTCGACGTTAACCTGACATTGGGGCACCGTTACACCTTGTTCGCGAGCGTGGCGAGTACGATAGGATTCACAACCGTGAAGGTGAGTGAATACCGACCGGGACGCACGGCCTCCCCCACAGGAAAGGACGAATACCTTTATGTTGGCCTTGGCTTCGCCCATGATACGCGCGACCTCATTGAATACCCAACAAAGGGATCGCTCATCGATATTTACATCACCAAAAACGGTTTGGGTGAATCCAAGGTAAGCTTCACGCGATTCGGCGTTGACGTCCGGAAGTATCTTCCTCTTCCACTCAACTTCACACTTGCCGGACGCGCGCACACGACGCTGCTGGGCGGAACCTTTATTCCGACCTACGCCCGCACGTACCTCGGCTACGGGGAGAGAATCCGGGGATACTACGACGCGGTGTTCGAAGGAGAAAATCTGTTGAGCGGTACCCTTGAACTCCACTGGCCCTTGTTGAGGATGCAAACGGTCAACTTCACGGCAATCTCGATTCCCGAAGAGTTTTCGGTGTGGCAGTTTGGGGTCGGTCTGGCGTTGTTTGCCGATTCGGGCGTGACATGGTTCCGCAACAGACGGCTCACACTCAAATCGTTCGCTTCAGGGTATGGCGGTGGCATTCACTTCCTTCTCCCCTACAGTGCCATCATGCGGGTTGAGTATGCGGTGAACGAATACGGCAATGGACAGTTCATTCTGGATTTCCGAACTTCAATTTGAAAAGAGATCCACGAATAACACGAATACACACTAACTGATTAGTGATTCTTCGTGTAGATTCGTGGAGGGCTTTGCCACATGGACTACTTCTACACACCACCACATCTCATCACGGCCAGCGAGCTGTCGATTGACGGCGATGAATTCGTTCATCTCACGCACGTGATGCGGAAGAAACCGGGCGATGCGATCCGGGTGGTGAATGGCACAGGGACAGCGTACGACGTGACGCTTGCAGAAATCAGCAAGCGAATTGCCCGATGTGAGATTACCGCGACGCACCCACGGCTAAACGAACCAGCAATCGATGTGACGCTCGGAGTTGCCATCCTGAAGAACGCCTCAAAGTTCGACTTCCTTGTGGAGAAGGTGACCGAGCTTGGTGTCAACACGATTGTTCCTCTCCTGACCGAGCGGACAATCCCGCGTCATGCAAAGATCGACCGCTGGCAGAAGCTGGCGCTGGC
>DPLS01000236.1 GCA_003541875.1 Bacteroidota bacterium
AAGCCCAGAGATCTTCAATTGATC
This sequence comes from Bacteroidota bacterium, assembly GCA_003541875.1. Taxonomy (GTDB): domain Bacteria; phylum Bacteroidota; class Ignavibacteria; order UBA10030; family UBA6906; genus UBA11986. Next base: position 25 of record DPLS01000236.1, read on the forward strand.
CTCCTCCTCTTCCTACTATGATGACATCGATACCTCCCACCTCATTCAGTTCCCTGATGGCCGCCTCGATGTCATCGGCCGCATCACTCCCTTGAACAAGCGTGGGTCGAAGTATCACCTCCACCGCAGGAAATCGACGTCGAAGGATGTTGAGCATGTCGTGCAATGCGGCCCCCGTTGGAGACGTCACGATTCCTATCCGTTCAGGATACTCGGGCAACCGCTTCTTGTGTTCAGGATCGAACAAACCTTCAGAGGCAAGCTTGCGCTTGAGATACTCGAACGCCATCTGAAGTTCACCAATCCCAATCGGCCTGATGCTCGAGACATCAACCTGGTAGGTCCCACGAACCTCGTAGACCGTGACTCGGCCAGTAACTACGACTTTCATCCCATCCTCGGGCTGAAAGCTTAACATGGGAGCCCGACTCCTCCACACTACAGCAGACATCTGCGCTGCATCATCCTTTAGCGTGAAGTAGATATGGCCCGAAGTGTGGCGTTTGAAATTGGAGATTTCACCCTGCACCACGACCGAGGAGAAAGAGCTTTCGAGTGAATGCTTGATTCGCCTGGTGATTTCAGTGACAGTCAATGCAACGGGCTCTAGTGCCATCGCAACTCGAATCCCTTCGGGTCAAAAGCAAACGGAGAAACCCAGCGCTGCAATAATCGAAAACATCCCAACGACAGTCTAAACAGCAAGAGGCATTTGGGCTGATCTATTTGTGGTTCCAATATACCAATTTCCGATTGAACGATCTACCCAAAGACGTCTGAGGCCTAACCCTACGCTCGGCGAGTTCCCAAAAGGAGAGGCATATCTCCGCTTTGCGTCCGAACCTCCAAATCTGTATATTGGCATTACCCAATTCGAAAGGATCACTGTGAAGCTTGATGTTCTAGCAATAGCCGCCCACCCCGATGACATAGAACTTTCATGTGGCGGCACGATAATCAAGCTAGCCAAACAAGGCCGGAAGGTTGGCATCGTGGATCTAACTGAGGGTGAATTGGGAACTCGAGGGACACGCGAAATCCGGGCCAAGGAAGCTCTCAACGCGGCGAGAATCCTCGGCGTGTCTGTTCGAGAAAACCTTGGCATCCCTGACGGAAACATCGAGAACACAGTTGAAAACCGAGCCCGACTCATCCGCTCAATCCGGCGCCACAAGCCAGAAGTGCTGCTTCTCCCTTTCCACACCGATCGCCACCCTGACCATGTGAATGCTCATACCCTTTGTCGTGAGGCCTGGTTCTTTTCCGGCATTGACAAGATGGAAACCCATGACAATGACATTAAGCAGGCTGCACATAGACCTAGGAATTACTATAGTTACATGCAGTGGTTCGAGTTTGTTCCTTCATTCATTGTTGACGTGTCAGATGAATACGAGCAGCGGCTCAATGCTGTGAAAGCATTCAAATCCCAATTCCACGACCCTTCGAGCACGGAAAAGGAAACTGTGCTTAGTACTCCAGAGTTTCTGGAGTTGATTCGCACCAGATTGGAATACTATGGTGATCGCATTGGGAAGAAATACGGGGAACCCTTCTTCTCACCCTCGTATGTGCCAGTCGTTGACCTCTATTCTCTCGATCTCTAATCTTCAAAAGCCCGCAAGGGCGTACCCATATCCTTCGAAGACACGCTGAGACTATGCCCAATCTGCATCCCATAGCCATACATGTTCCAATTGTGCTCCTGACAGTGGGACTCCTACTTGACACGCTGGGTGTCCTCCTCAAGAAAGACCACTATGAATGGTTTGGATCGTTGTCTCAGGCAGCGGGGACAGTTGGGTTGGCGATCGGAGTCCTCACCGGACTTCTTGCCAAGAGCGGCGTGACAGTTTCGGCAGAGGGCAAATCCTTTTTGGAGATCCATGAGCAGATTGCATTTGTAGTGATTGCTCTCGCTTCTTCTCTGCTTTTGTGGAGGATATCTAATCGTATGCTGCTCCCACGTAAGTACAGGGCAATGTACTTGCTGGTTTCTCTCCTGCTGGTCGGACTGATGTGGACGGGGGCCTGGTATGGTGGAGAACTTGTTTTTCGTTTCGGGGTAGGGGTTCAGACTCAGCTACACTAAAAAGTCTGATAGAAGACTAACGAGATACTTTGTACCAATGTCAATGGATCTAACATGTTACCAAGGCTTCTCTGAAAACAATTCGATGCAACCACATTACGTCTGTCGCCGGTCATTCAAGTGACGTGTCTATGCTCGCAAGTCCGTTTACCTTCAGTCTTGATTCCTGGGCTCTTCTCACGATTGTCACTAGAAACCCCACGATGAGGATTAGGACGCCATTCCAAACGAGATTGATGTAGGGCTTGATACTCGCCTCGACAACTAACACATCTGGTTTCTGTGCCACGTTGCTATGTGCTCCCAACGGCAGATCGACATACGCAACATCGACGGAGGAATTCTCCCGTGCTTCACGATCGGGATGCATACCGACGACGGTGAATTCCAGTTTGTCCTGGTATCTGGCGGAAGAGTCTTTCTGGTCGCCCTTGCTGATGATCTTCGTAGGAGAGATCAACGCTGGCTTCTTTGACCCTTCTCTAATCTCAAGTTTTGCCCCTATCCGAACATCTCCGCCTTCAAGCATTGCTACCCTGTCAGTTTCCGAGAAATCAAAATCGACAAACGTGACGGCAACATCTCCGATCTTCTTCGTCTCCCCGTGCTTCAAAGTCATCGACTGCACAGTGGGCTTCGAAGCATCGCTCGCCTGCTCAAGCGAGAGAGGAGCAAGGTAAAAGTCCTTGCTGATCAAATTGAGCACATCTGGATTTCTCATCAACCCCTTGGTATACTCACTGTAGTACATGATGGGAGAGACAGTCTGGGGAGGTCTATTATTGCCTTCTATATGAACATCAAAGCCAAACTTCTCTTTGTCGATTGGCTTATACCCTACATAGGTGAGCTTGTACCCCAAGGCTTCCACTGTTTCCCCCTGCGGTAGAGAGAGCGTGACCTTCTCATCATACTTCGATGAGGCAATGAAGCCCAGAAACATAAGCCCAACACCGATGTGGGCTATTGAACCCCCAGCAAATTTCGGGCTACCACGGATGATTCGCCAGCCGACGACAAGGTTTGAAAAGAGGGCGAATGCAGCACCGAACACAAACAAGCCGACCAGTACCTCACGGACTCCCATAACTACCAGGACCAGTGTCGCAAGAAGGGCAAGCAAGGCTGGCAGCATGAGGTTCTTTCGGAGATCCGCTTTGTTAGAT
>DPLS01000025.1 GCA_003541875.1 Bacteroidota bacterium
ATGCCCTCCCGCTACGAGCCGTGCGGCCTGAGCCAGATGTACAGCCTGCGTTATGGAACAGTGCCGATTGTGAGAAAGACCGGCGGCCTCGCGGATACGGTACACGATTGGGACGAACAGAAGGCGATGGGCCTTGACAATGGGAATGGGTTCTCCTTCGTCGACGCGACCGGAAACGCACTGAGCACGAGCGTGTACCGGGCGCTGGAAGTCTTCAAGAACAAACCTCTGTGGCACAGGATTCAGATGAACGGGATGAAGCGCGACTTCTCCTGGAGGGCGTCTGCAAAGAAGTATCTGGAACTGTATGAAAAGGCGGTCGCCCGAAAACGGAACTAGCGCTTTCATGAAACGACAAACCACCCGACAAGATAAGGATACTACGCCGCCCGGGCGGGAAGAGTCAGGGGATCTTGGTCTCGGCTCCAAGGTTGCACAGGAAAGTCACGAACGTTTCCTCAACAAGAACGGCACATTCTCGGTTCAGCGGAAAGGACTGGGATTCCTTCGCTCACTCAGCCTCTATCACTGGCTGTTGACGATCTCGTGGACAAGGTTCATCCTTTTGATTGTGGGTTTCTATTTTATTATCAACCTTGTGTTTGCCTATGGCTACTATCTTTGCGGTCCGGAGGCGTTCACAGGCGTCGATGATGTCGGTCAGGTCGGATGGTTTCTTCAGGCATTCTTCTTCAGTGTTCAGACCGTCGCAACCATCGGGTACGGGCGAATCAGTCCTGCAAGCCTCCCGGCCAACATTCTCGTTACAATCGACTCTCTGGTCGGTCTTCTTGGTCTGGCGCTGATTACGGGAATATTGTTTTCCCGATTCTCACGTCCTTCTGCCAAAATCCTCTTTAGCAATAACGCAGTTATCGCTCCGTATCGCGGGATAACCGCCTTTGAGTTTCGTACTGCAAACGAGCGCAGTAATCAACTCATCGAGGTTAACGTTTCGGTGACATTAAGCAGATTCGAGACCGAGGATGGAAAGCGCGTTCGCAGATTTCACCTGCTGTCACTTGAACGAAAGTCCGTGGTCTTTTTCCCCCTCAACTGGACCATCGTACACCCGATCGATGAAACCAGCCCTCTCTACACCATTAGCGAGCAGGAGTTGCGCGACTCTGACGCTGAATTTCTCGTGCTCATCACAGCTATTGACGAAACGTTTTCTCAAACTGTACATGCGCGTTCATCGTACAAGCATCACGAAGTACTCTGGAGGGCGAGGTTCAGCAACATGTTCCACACCGATAACGGCAAGCTCACCGTAGACCTCCACCGGATTCATGACGTCGAGCATGTGCCGATCCAACCTTCGAGATCCATGGGCCTTATGTGACTGATATGAGAACCCTATGACAGTCTCGTGCGCTGATGCCTCGTCAGCTTGAACCACTCGATGCTCGAATCCCCTCGTGGGAACGAGACCACTTTGGTGAACGCCCCTGTCCGTTCTGTCAATCCGAAGGCTCGGATCGATACATTCGTCCCGACGGGCTGCACGTGTGCTCTTGCTCCACATGCGGATGCTACTTCATTTCACCTTCCCCGTCAGCAGCAGATCTTGCCAAGTTCTACGCAACCTACTATGTGGACCACCGAGGGAGCGAGTATCAGCAATACAAAGACCCGGTACTGGTAGGAGAGATGTTTGCTCTCGACCCGCATTCCGACATTAAGGCGAGAACTCTTGCTTCCCTTCTACACCTGAAGGGGAAACGCGCGCTGGATGTAGGGTGCGGGATGGGACAAAATCTTCTCTTCATGAAGAAGCTTGGCGCGGATGTCACCGTAATCGATCTCGATCATGATTCGGTAGAATTCACGCGCAACGTGCTCGGAATTCAGTCCGTTCACCGACAAGATATTCACGCCCTTCCTGATCTTGAGTCCTATGATGTGATTATGCTCCATGATGTCATCGAACACCCTCTCGATCCGCTCGCTGTTCTCCAGAAGTCAAAAGTCTTGCTGGCGCGGGGTGGCCTGCTCTCGATCTGGACGCCCAACGCTTCCGCTGTTGAGGCAGAGGAACAGCCGGTCGCGTTCAGGGTAGACTTGGAGCATATGCAATATTTGACGTTTCAGACTTGTCGCCAGATTGCGGACAGACTGCGCATGACGATCGTGTATCTTGAAGCTCAGGGCCGATCAAAACTCAAAAGCATTCAGAATATGTCCGCTCAGACGAAGAAGAGAACCACGAAGCGCTTCCTCAGAGGATTGTTCAGATCATTCCCCGGCTTCGTACAACTCAATGCAATGCGGAAGAGGCTGGTATCGAGGGACGACCAGTCAGGAAACTACCACCTGTTCTGTGTTCTAAGAAACGAGATGAGAGCTTGATTTGCTGGCGGAACTTCCAGAGCTACGTTGATCAGTGAATACCCTTTGCTCTTGTGCCCTTGCGGCATGTCTTGTTCCTCGAAGCAGAATAATGGCGGGAATCACACGAAGAGGAGGCGTTCTTGTATCCACGCATTGTCTTCATAACAGAGGCCGTTCGTTGATTTTCACTTCATGAATCGCTACACTGTAGCCAAAGAACAGAGCTACTCGCAACACCTCATTTCCAATGCATCTTCAATTCCACGGCGCGGCGCGCACTGTCACCGGCTCAATGCACATGCTCACCGTCGCAGGGAAGACCTTTCTTCTTGACTGCGGTATTTACCACGGTCGGCGCGATGAGGCGCGCGATCGCAACAGATATTTTCCATTCGACCCGTCAACAATTTCGGCGGTTGTGCTCTCGCATGCCCACATCGACCACAGTGGCAATCTACCAGGACTTGTGAAGCAGGGATTCCAAGGCCCCATCTATTGCACGAAAGCCACCAAAAGTCTGTGCGAGGTGATGCTGAAGGATAGCGCTTTCATCCAGGAAAAAGATGCGGAATTCATCAACAAGAAACACAAGAAGAAGCACCTCTCTCCCGTTGAACCTCTTTATACCGAACAGGATGTTGATGAGACCCTTCCTCTGCTGCAAGGAATTGACTATAGCACAGAATTCCCCGTGTCGGACGAAATCAGATGCCGCTACGAGGACGCGGGACACATACTTGGGTCTGCCGCCGTATCTCTCTCGTTGCAGGAGAATTCTCTAACGCGTACACTCGCCTTCACTGGCGATCTTGGCCGACCACACCTCCCCATCCTTCGCGACCCGGTGTTCATTGGCGGTGCGGATTATCTCATCTCTGAAAGTACCTATGGCGGCCGCTTCCACCGACCAGTAGAGGAGATGAGTGAGCAACTCCTCGAGCCAATCCTGAAGGCGTGTGAACGGAAGGGGAAGATTGTTATCCCGGCTTTTAGCGTGGGCCGAACTCAAGAGATCGTTTACGTGCTGCACAAACTCAGCGGAGAGGGGAAGATCGATCACCTTCCTGTATTTGTGGACAGCCCACTTTCGGTGAATGTGACCGATGTGTTCAAGCGGCACCCGGAATGCTTCGACAAAGAAACACTTGACATTCTCGCATCGCCACGAAACAACGACCCGTTTGGGTTCGAACGGCTGAAGTACATCCGTACTGTTGAGGCGTCCAAGGAACTTAATGATCGCGATGGCCCATTCATCATTATTGCGGCATCGGGGATGTGCGAGGCCGGTCGCATCGTCCATCACCTAGCCAACACGGTTACAGACCCGAAGAACATGATCCTCATCGTGGGATACCAGGCTGAGAACACGCTGGGAAAGAAGCTGGTGATGAAGGATCCCGTGGTGAATATTCATGGCGAGCCGCACGAACTGAAGGCCGAGGTGGTTGTGCTTAACTCATTCAGCGGACACGCCGACAGGAACGAACTGCGGGCGTATGCCGACCAGTTTGATCGGAAACGAATGCGGCAGGTGTTTCTCGTCCATGGCGACCTGGACCAGGCAGAGGAACTTGGGGGTGATCTGAGAGAATCCGGATTCACCAATGTCGCAATACCCACACAAGGCGACTCTGTAACTCTTGTATGAGTTCCATTGCGATGCACATGAAGCTCCTCACCGCCATGTCTGTTGTCTACCTATCTCTCGCCACATCGGCGTTTGCACAAGAGGCGCCCTCTGTCCCGGAGCCGGCGGGCGGGAGTCCGCCAGATTCAATTCGATTCAACACAGTCGCCATTGGCCTTGAACAGAATCTTAATACGTTCAACTGGATTGGCCATGCCTGGATAGATACAACGGTATCGGGAACAATCGTGAGACTGAACGAGCAATACATATCGAACACCATTCTACTCGATGGTGGCGCATCAAAATCCCGGAACCTGCAGAGCGACCAGCAGAACTTATCACTCCTCCTTGGAAGATCCCTCACGAAAAACCTCACCTCAGAGATCCAATGGAAATCACTCGTGTATTCAGACAACAAGTCGGTTGGTTTGGGCCAGGCAATGTTCCACTCAGTTCTTGGAGGGGTGAACTATGCTCCTTCCGAATTCTTGTTCCTGAATCCCCTGGTCGGCTTCAGATGGGATAATCAGGCGGGTGTAAGGGATAAGGGAATCAGTTACACAATGGCCGCACAATCCCAAGGCGTCGAGCTCGACGGATATCAACTTTATGGCAGCGGACAATTGCACGAGGACCGGCTCAGTCCACGATTGCTGCAACGCCATTTCGCGCGCGCTGGCGTTCAGAGGTTCTTCTACGGTAACACGCGTGACAGCTTGGAAGCAGGCTACAGTAGAAATCGCAACGAATTCTATGCTCTCGCCGACAGTAACATCGAGAGCCGGGTCGAAGACATCTTCTCCTTTACTAATCTGCTGGATTACGAGTTCGACGCTCATTTCCTGACCACACTCTTTGTAAATGTATCCAACCGCT
>DPLS01000373.1 GCA_003541875.1 Bacteroidota bacterium
GGTTTGCCGTTCCCGATGTACTTGTAGAATGCCTCGTGATATGATCCCGTGAGGCCTTCTTCGTAGAGTGCGGTTGCAATGTGTGGTCTGCCCACCGAACCCATCCCCGCACGTTCGAGAACTGCATCGAGGGAGAGTGGCACGTTGAGATTGTTCAGCTTCCCAACGATACGCTCCGCCCGTTTGACGCGCTCCATGCGAAAGAACATCAGGTGGTCGAGCAGGTCCTGATTCTTGTGGTCGAAGAAGTACGCGAGGATGTGAACTTCCTGTTCTCCAACGCCCGCACTCAGCTCGACACCCGGAATCACCTCAATGCCATACTGCTTGCCGGCTTCGATAGCCTCATCAACGGCAGCGACATTGTCATGATCCGTAATGCTGATGATTGAAAGCCCCGCCTCGTTTGCCTTTCGCAGCAGTTCGTCCGTGGAGAAGGCGCCATCAGAGTGGGCGGTGTGCATGTGAAGATCGGCTCTACCCTCCATGCACGTTCATGAGTTGTGAAGTGAAAAAGAACGGTCTACAGATACCTGCCTTTGAATTTCTCATAGTCATTGATGATCAATTTCCCGCGTTCGAGTTCCAGGTGTCCTTCACGAATGAAGGCATGGATCATGCGCGAAATTGTCTCACGCGACGTCCCTGCCATGTTTGCAAGATCCTGCTGGAGAGGAAGTTCGTCGATTTCTACCCGGCCCTTGCGAATCTTGCCGATGTCGTCGGCAAGTTGCAGTACAACGTTGGCAACTCGTCCGGCAGCGTCTTTCAGGGATAGACTCTTAATCTGGGCGTCTGCTTTCCGCAGACGCATGGTGAGTTCCTTGAGAAGTGCGATTGCTACTGATGGGAAATCGTGCAACAGCTTCAGGAAATCCCGGCGGTGGATCATGAACAACTCGGACTTCGAGATTGCCACCACGCTGGCCGACCGGGCCAGACCATCGAGAATTGCCATCTCTCCAAAAAAATCGCTCTCACCAAGAATGGAAAGGATCACCTCGCGACCATCGTCATCCATCCGCACAATCTTCACCTTCCCGGAAATGATGACGAACAACGCCGCCCCCGCCTCTTCCTCCAACAGAATGATACTTCCCTTCTTGTATTTCTTGCGGACTCCCACCTTCGCGATGGTGTCGAGATCCATCGGTTCAAGATCGCACAGGATCGGTACATTCTTCAGGAACTCAATCTCTTCCTTCATTATGGTGGAATTCAGAGTGACCTCACTGAGTAGTGGAAGATTGGGCTGGAAGTAGTGTCAAAACCTGCAAATGACCGAAGAAATATACCCCGTTGTGTCTTTAAAGTCAAGAAAATATTGCTTGGCAACCACTTAGGGGAGTGGGTCACTGGCTGAATAGGATGTAGGTAAAGAGTCCCAATCCCACTTGAGTGGCAATGATCGCTATTCCTGCCGATGTATCAAGTAGGTGGGTCTGCGAAAGATAGTGGCTGTCGCCCGTGAGGAGGTACTTCTGGTATTGGTTGTCTGCCTTGATCTTGAGATATGCTGCCACAACACCGCTGAGAACCGTTGCAGTACCAGAACCAACCAGTGCAAGCGACTTGTGACTTCCTCCATCGGATTCCTTGAAGTACGTTTCAGCGTCCCCGCCATTCTGCCAGAGCTTCGTCAGCGGAGTCGCAACAATGCTGGCGCCATACGTATGGACGGTTGATGGCTCATAGCCCGGTTTTCGTAGCAGCAGCGTTTGCTCCCCCATCTCCGTTGAAGTGAGAAAAGGTGTTGTTCCAATCACAGAATCACCAAGAAAGACCTGTGCACCAAAAGGTGTTGACGTTATGAAATACCGATTACGGATATCATATCGGAGTGTCTTGTGTTCTCCTTCGGCGACTGTCACCGTATCGGTTGTCGGTTCCGTCAGCCAGCTTTCGACATCGGGATGCTGGAGCGTGAGGGCATGGGTGCCGGGAGCGATCGAATCGATCGTAATCGGAGTTGAGCCGACTCGTTTTCCATCTAACATCACGTGCGCGCTCTCGGGAGTGGACTGAATCGTCAGGGTGCTGCGCGTCAGTCCGATGCTGTCCGGACCCGTCGGTTGAGATTGGGCCGCTACGTCATTCCCGGGAAATGTCGCAAGAGTCAGGATGAACGGGAACAACCAGAGCCATCTCATTGTGTTGCACTCCTGAATGCGATGATGAGCTTCTCATCTGTCGCGACGAACAACCTGTTGTGAGATACAACCGGAGTGGTTTTGATTCTTCCTTGAACATCCTGTTAGACCACGATCGTTCCATCTGAAGTCCGTAACCCAAACAGAGTCTTCTTGAGTGTTACAACGTAGAGAATGTCTCCCGCCACCACGGCGCCTGAGTTGATCACGGAGCCAAGGTCTGTGTTCCACAATCTTGTTCCTGAAACTGCGTCCAGCGCATACATCATTCCGCCTGTCGTGCCGATGTAGACGTTGTTTCCTGAAGAGGAAGGACTTGCATAAATGCTCTCCCCTGCTGCGAATTGCCAGCGAGATTCCCCCGTTCGAAGATCAACGGCAGAGACCGTTCCACTCAGGTTTCCAATAACCGCGTTCCCACTTGCAATGCAGGGTGAAGCAACAATGCTGCCTCCGGTGTTGCATCTCCATCGCCGGCTTCCGTTCTCTGCATCAAGAGCGTAAAGGAATCCGTCTTCCGCGCCGAAGACCACCGTGTTGCCGCTCCCGGCTGCCGATGAACGAATTCCTTTGCGTCGTGTGTTCTCCGGCAGCTCATACTTCCACAATTGGTCACCGCTCGTCCGATCGATGCAATAGAAGGCACCGTCGGTATTTCCCACAAAGATTTTTTGAGCGAAAAGAAGCGGCGACACTTCAAGGTCGCCGTAGTTCCGTCGCCAGAGAGGCCTTCCTTCGATGAGATCGTATGCAACCAGGGAGAACTCGGTGTTCGAGAGCGGAACGATTGCAGCATAGCCATCAATCACAGGAGTGCCCTGGATGGCATCCCCCAGATCAATCCAGCCGATGCGCTTACCCGTGCGGGCATTGATCGCATGGAGTTCGCCACGCAAGTTTCCGACGAAGAGTACACTGTCAACGACCAGAACAGAACCGTTGCCGATGCCGCCGGTGATGTCGCACTCCCATTCAGTTGTGAGCGGAGGCGTGACCACTTCGCTTGAGGCATTGGTCCGACTGGCATCCCTGGCAAACATCGCCCAATCAGATGGATCCATCTTGAGAGGCGTGGGAATTCGCAGTCCGCTGCAGGCACTGAGCATCGCCAGGCACAGAAGCATGTACCTTTTACAGGCGGGGAAGATCGTGTGTGAAGCGC
>DPLS01000374.1 GCA_003541875.1 Bacteroidota bacterium
GCTAGAGGAATTGGGGGGTGTCAGCGTTTCGCCCGACAAGGCGAGCCTCTGTCTCGTCGGCAAGGGGCTGCGCGGTAGGGCAGGGGTTGCAGACCGAATCTTCTTGCCGCTTTCCGATTTGCGGGTCTACATGGTCTCCTTTGGCGCATCGGATTTGAATCTTACCCTTCTGATCGATGAGGAGCATGTGTCTCAAGCCCTGAACCGGCTGCACAAAGAGTTCTTTAACTCGGCTACACTTAGTGATACGTTTGAGACCATCGCCCAGTAGCCCCCGCAGAACTGACGTGGAGACGTTGAACGCCCTTCACTCAAAAACCTCGCGCGTTGCCAGGATGCTCGAGACTTCGTTGGGAACTCCAGTCCAGGCAGCAACACTTCCCCGCCCGTTGGATATGCTCATTGCAACGATTCTCTCACAAAACACGAACGACAAGAACAGCCATCGAGCATATACTCGGCTTCGGAAGAAATACAAACGCTGGAAGGATGTCGCTGATGCACCTCTTCGCGGGATAATCGCTGCGATACGCGTTGGAGGAATGGCGAATCAGAAATCAGTCCGCATCAAAGGGACGTTGGCGGCGGTGAAGAAGCGATTCGGCGGCTACAGCCTTGCCGCGCTTGGGAAGATGGATTCCAATGCCGTTATTGAAAATCTCACCAGGATCGACGGTGTCGGTATCAAGACTGCTTCCTGCGTCTTGCTCTTCTCGATGGGGCGGGATGTGTTCCCGGTCGACACACATGTGCACCGAATATGTGGACGATTGGGATTGGCGCCGGGGTGTACAACTCCTGAGAAGACGTCTCATTCAATGAAGAGCCTGATACCTAAGGGAAAGGCGTACTCCTTCCACACCAACCTCATCCGGTTCGGGAGGCGGATCTGTCGCTCGAACAACCCTGCCTGCGATATCTGTCCGTTGTATGAAACGTGTGTATTTTCAGGAAAGCGGAGAAGCAACCACGCGAGGAGGGCTACGTTAAGTACAGACCATGATTTTATGCTGCTTGATAATGTAACATGATGATTCCGAGAGAGAACATACACAGAATCCTTGTCATCAAGTTCGGCGGTCTTGGTGATGTGTTCTTATCGACCATCATCATCGAGAGTCTCAAGAACCAATTCCCTTCAGCGAAGCTGGACTACCTTATTAAGAAAGAAGGGCGTGAAGCGATCATCAGAGATGAGCGGGTGAGTTCCGTGTTTGTGTTTGACCGGGAGGAAATGAACTCGCTATCGCTCATCCGGCTTATCCGCAGGCAGAGGTACGATGTAGTTATCGACTTGTTTGGCAATCCCCGTTCAGCGATCATCACGTTTCTCAGCGGAGCGAAGTACAAAGTCGGGCTGGACTACGGTTGGCGAAAGCATCTCTACTCGATTGTTGGTGAAGCACAGCGGGAGATACTCCACGGTGCCAGGGTGAACCTGGGGGCACTGAAGGCGATGGGAGTGCAAATCGTCAGGCCAGAACTTCGCTATCCTCTGGGTAAGGATGATATCGCTCACGCCGAATCGGTATGGAAGACAAACCAGCTGGAAGGGAAATTTGTCATCGGGATACTTCCCGCGGGGAGCTGGCCAGCAAAGCGATGCGAGCCCCCAAAATTTGCAGAGATTTCCATGGGACTAGCTCAACAATATCACGCGAAGATTCTGGTTGTTTGGGGGCCAACCGATGAGAGCGACGCAAGAGCAATCGTACAGCAATGTGGCGAGGCAGCGGTACTTGCCCCTCCGGCATCTCTCTCTCGGAATCTTGCTCTGCTTGCGCGATGCACTGCGATTGTTTCGAACGATTCAGGTCCAATGCATCTCGCGTCAGCATTCAGCACTCCCATTCTCTGTCTGTATGGGCCAACCTATCCTGAGGGCCCGCATGGGACCATCCACGAGTGGGTAAGGAAAGAAGGGTTGGATTGTCTGGAATGCAACTACCTGCATTGCCCGATCCAGCACCCATGCATGAGGGAATTGCCCATTGGAGCGGTCATGGAGAAGTTTGCACATATGCTAGAGAAGAACGGCATAAGAGCGGATTGAAGATTCTCCCCAACGGGCCGGTTTCGTGGTGTCTCTGAGTTCCAAGAAACTTCTGATTGCTCTTCTCCTCGGTGGCATCACCTGTTGCACTGCACAAACCTCGAGCTCGATCTGGGAGTTGAATCCACCTGACTCGTGAGGCATTTTAGAAATGCGGCGCTGGGTTGCGTGGAGTTAGTTCAGGAGAAAGAGTCGGAATTCAGGGGGACGGCCCGGAGAGAACTTCACACCAGGGGCAGGCAAATGGATCATGTTAAATAGCTTCTTGACTAGGTTGATGTCCGCCCCTTCCAACGGCAGCATCTCAAGGTTATAATCGAACCCCAGTATATACTCTCTCCGTGTAACCAGATCTGCACTGCTATATCCGATGGCAACCTGAAGCCAATCCGGCCAGAGAGGTTCCAAGCTCTGTGGGAGGAGGCTGTTCACCCGGAATGAAAGCCAGTAGATGTGGTAATCATAGAGGTCATTAATGATGAACGTCTTACGAGTGAGAGGATAGTAGAGGCTCCACTTCATCTCGACGTTGCTGAAGAATGGCACCTTTTGCTGTAGCACGCTCAATCCCACACCTGCCCAGTTCGAGAGCATGTCTTTGTAGTCGAAACCGTATTCGCTGAATCCGTCACCCACCTCCACCATGAAGGCATGAAAGGAAGCGATTCCTGTTGCCCACCAAAATGCGACATCTTCATCGTGACCTCCCCATCTCAGGATGTCATTTGTTGCGTGGAAAATGAAATAGCCTGTGTACATATGCCCGACTTTGTCCATTGCGAGGTGTGCGTTGAAAACCCCTTCCGTGTCATACCAGAAGCGGAAGGATCGATAGTCGTTTTTCCACCAGACTCCCCACCCATAGACAAAGATCCCTCCAACAAGGGCTACTGTCGCAACCTTGGAAAGATTATAGCGGGACCAGAAGCCGTGCGAACTCTGTGTTGAATCCGGCCCGGCTGCCGGTTGTGCACACATCTCGGAGGCGAGCAAAACAGCCAGCATGACTATGAGTGCCTTACTGCAGAGAGC
>DPLS01000222.1:0-687 GCA_003541875.1 Bacteroidota bacterium
AACGGTGTGGGGCCTGAAATGCATCCCACCATTTCTTCCAGTGAACAGATTTTTGAGAAATATGCAATGTTCGGCCCGGGGCAAATTGCCACGGCGGGAGGCAACGTTGTTCCGTTTGTATAAAAGGTGATGGATGCCGTCGCTGCAAGGTCCTCGCACAAACACGCCTTGAGTGTTACAGCTTCGATCTTTTCGCTCAATTCGCCGGGCGGCAGGTCCAAGCTCTTGAGTTGTTTGATTTTCAGTGTCTGGTACTGCCGTGATGCCGTGCAGATGGGTTGGTCGGTGAATTCGGTATTGGTGACAAGGTATTTCTTTATGCACGGGCTTCCCGGTTTCCCGGCTTCGGCGCGCCGGCGCGCCTGGTGCTCGCTTGCGCTTCCTCTGAGATTGTTGAACGGGATTCCGAGCGGTGATGCATCGCTGAGATAGAAATCGTGCTGCTGTGCGCTGGCGAGCCTCTGTCTGGTATCATCATCAAGATTCGTGGCTTCCGGAACGAGCAGGAACGGCGACCCCCATCCCGTCCCGTCGACATGATAATACTGCCGGAGAAATCTGTCTTCGCCGGCGGTGCCAATTCCTCCCTGAACCGTGAACAGGACAGGAAATGGCATCTGCGGCGGGTCCAATCCTCTTTCCCGGAGCGCGGTGCAGTACACATCATGCAGTTCGGCCACAAGATCC
>DPLS01000222.1:994-4747 GCA_003541875.1 Bacteroidota bacterium
ATCCCCTTCTTTGCCAGAAACTTTCCCTGGACAGACGCCGAGCGATGGTCGCTGACCTTGAGGACTATCCTCTTCTGCAGCTTCCCGTGTGTGTCCGGCAGGAACTCCCTGCACTCACTGAGATAGCTGTACAGCCGCGGATTCAACCCTGCCGAAAGAACAACAGACGAGTTCAGTTTGCTCTTCGCAAACCCGCGGAGCGCTGCCAACGCGTCGGAATATTCCGGGGGGAGCTCGGCACCACCTGTCCCGGCATTGGACTTATTCAGCTTGGTCATAATGTTTACATCAATGGCACCGGCAACAATTCCTGTCCGCAGTTCCTGCTGAAGCCTTGCCTTGAATCCTGCGTCTGTTGCCTGCACCATGACGTGATACAGAGCTTTCAACGGAGAACGATCCGGCAACATTTCAAAGTACTTCACAATATCGCTGCCAATCTCAAATGTCGAAGCCTTGAGTTTCTCCATCTGACTCCGGACAATCCGCTGGACAAGATTCAGATATTCGGTGATTCTTTGTGCCCGATGGTCATCATCAGTGGGCGAGATGGGAGTATACGGCTCTCCGTGCAGCGAGCAGTAGTGCTTTCGCATCTGCTCAATCAGGATATCATCCACAATGGATATGACCGATGAAATCCCGTACCGTGCAACACGGATGGGCGTGTCGATGGAAAATGCCAGCCCCAAAACCGGAATATGGAACGTATGGGTTCTTGAATCCTGCATTATTTCATGTATTCAAACTCGGTGTCATGATTTGCCCTCTAATTTCGTCATTTTCCGGGAGGAATCAAACACCTGCGTTGCGTGAAGTTTCTCATGAACCGGTGAATTCGGGGGAGATTGAGTTGTTCGCAGTTGCAGAAGTCACGCACTGAAGCATCATGACAGAAGACCGACAGGCGCGTTTGTGAGTCTCGTGAACCGGAATGGATACCAACCCGCCACGTGGGAACAGTCTGTAAAGAGCGACCTGTACATTGATACATCAGCAGGAGCGGTCAACGTATCTCTTCGGCCCCGGATCAGTTCTGCTCCACCAACTCCACTCTCCGGTTCTTTGCCTTCCCCTCTTCTGTCTTGTTCGAAGTCGCGGGGGAATACGGACCAACTCCGGAAGCTTTCAGACGCGCCGCGTCAATCCCCCGGCCGACTAAGGCTCTCACAACAGCACCGGCACGGTCCGACGACAACTTCAGATTCACATCAAGCGTTCCCACATTGTCCGTGTGGCCAACGACATAGAGCTTGAGCTGCGGACTCTGCTTGAGGAGCTTCGTGATTTCCTCAAGCGCCGGATTGGATTCAGGCTTGACAACCGACTTCCCCGTATCAAAGTAGATTCCATACACAGCCGCTTTTCCCGTTGCGGCAAGGCTCTGGCTGAGCGCCTCGGCGTTCACCGTCACTTCCTGCTCCATCGGTTTTGACTCCACGATGAGAAGCTCGTAAGTCCTGCCGTCGTTGAATGCGGCCACTTCAACGCAGGTCACAGCGCCATTCTTCTGGATTTTGGCATCCATGATTCGTGCATCCTTGTACAGAATCTTGCCGCCGATCTTCTTCGCGGCTTCTTCATAATTGCGCGCGATCTGCGTCATGCTGACCTGCTTGCTCCCGGATTTGCTGGAGTAGCCGAGTTTGGTGAGCTTGCCTTCCCAGCGCGCCTCATCTCCCGAAAGGTATGGCGATAGATAACTGTCGAAGTCTTTTTGTTCGTACGAGGACAAGTAGAAGCCCGGCATGCGCGAAAGCAGCGGATGATCCTGACCTCCCTCAATATCCTTTTCTTCCTGCGCCCGGACAATGGCAAGCGAAGACGCAAGAAGAAACGCTACTGCAAGACAATATCGTTTCATGATATCTCACCAAGTGGTTTTGAAAATGTGAACTTGATTTACTGCTTCACCAGCTCAACACGGCGGTTTTTTGCTCTCCCTTCCTCCGTATCGTTGGAAGCAACCGGAGCGTACGGGCCATCCCCATAGGCATTCAAACGGGAAGCTACGATTCCGTGATTGCGAATCAGTGCTTGCACAACGGCATCCGCCCTGTCACGGGAGAGCTTCATGTTGGCATCGAGACCACCCACGTTGTCGGTATGCCCAACCACATGAACCTTCAAGCCGGCATCACTCTTCAGGAGCTTGGCAATTTCGCCTATGGCCTGCTCCGACTCGGGCTTTATCTCGGATTTGCCGGTATCGAAGTAAATGCCGTACACTGCGATGTGGCCAGAGGTCTTGAGATCGTTTGACCAAGCGTCGGCATTGGCAACGATGTCTTGTGTCATGG
This sequence comes from Bacteroidota bacterium, assembly GCA_003541875.1. Lineage (GTDB taxonomy): Bacteria > Bacteroidota > Ignavibacteria > UBA10030 > UBA6906 > UBA11986. The sequence continues at coordinate 3,295 of DPLS01000222.1, forward strand.
CCTTCTTCTCCACAATGGTCAGCCCGTATCCGCCGGTAAAGCTAGCCGAGACCTCAACCCACACTTCCTTTCCGTCTTTGGTCAGCCGCAGAGTTTCTTTGCTTTTGTCGCTGAAGAGAACTGCCCCTCCAAGTCCTTTGACAGCATTTTCAAAGTTACGCAGAATCTGAAGCTCGCTCGGCTTGGATTTGATAGCAGCCTGCGGGTAGTATGCAATCTTCCAGTATTGGCCTTCAACCTGCGCGGTCTTCCCATTCCCGATAGTGAAGGCATAAGCGTCGAATTCCTTTTGCGCACAATGGTGAATCCAGGAGTCAGGCATCCGGGTGAAGAGCGGGTGGTCTGTACATCCTTTGTCGTCCTTCTGCTGCGCGACAATTGGAAGTGTGAACAACAGGATACCCAGCAGGATGCATACGGTTCTTTTCATGGATGATTTTCCTTGTCGAACTGTGATAGGTAATGACGGACAATGACACAACATGACTTAACCCCACCAACGATTGAGAATTTACTGCTGCTCGATCTCAACGCGGCGGGCCATCCATCGAGCCGATTCCTCATAGGCCGCACGGGATTGTTCGATGAGCCGGGCAAGATCTTTCAGGACCATCATTTGTGCGTCTGCCAGAGTTTTTTTGGTTGAGAAATTTTTGGAATCGAGAGCATAGTCCGCTGCCACAAGCTTCTGATAGAAGACGCCATACCGGTTCTTTGTCTTCTTCGCAAGCGCGTTCCATGCCGAATCGATGACCCCCAATCGCCGGTTCGCCAGGGCGATGTGCCGGTCAGCCGCTTTCAACTGAACCACTTTCACCTGTGCCGGGTCGGGGGCACTCATCTCCCCGGAAGAAATCTGGGGGAGCTTCGCGATTTCAGCTTCTTCCTTGGCGCTGATGTCGGCATGTCCCTTCTCGTACTCTTCCTGAACCCGCATTTCTTCCTTCATCACTGTTCCGGCATTCACAAACTCGGGCTGGAGCGTATTGTAGATCTTCTGCCATTCATCCAGGGCAGCCCGGATGGGAGGTGGATCCATGACGACTGCGGGCTGGCTCACCGCCCCCGACTTCATCATCTCCATGGCCATTTTCATCTTTTCCTCCTTGCTCATCTTCTTCAACTGTTTCTGCATCTCAGGGCCCTGCATTTTCTTCACCATATCTGGAGACATTCCTGATGCGGCCACAGCTGCGTCGGGGCCTTGCGCCTTATACGCGTCCTCGACGCTCTTGGTCTCCTTGTCCACGGATTCGAAAACCTTGTCAGCATTGCATCGGAGAGCCCCGGCTTCCTTACTCCTCGTGGTCTTCGCGTATGCATCCTTGACACTTGCGGGGGGAGGCGGTACCTGATCAATCAACCGCACCAGATCCTTTTTCACCGGCACTTGAGCAGGAAGCATGGTTGCGAGCAGCGCGAGCAAAGCAAACACTGCCGTTGTTCTCATTGG
>DPLS01000108.1:0-4638 GCA_003541875.1 Bacteroidota bacterium
AAAATCATGGATTGCTGAGTTTGGGCCATTCCTCACCATCGGTATGCAGTTGGCATTCGCGGTAGTTGGGTTCTTTTTTCTTGGCCGCTGGCTTGATAATGTTTTTGACACGGCGCCCTGGCTGATGATTTTGGGTTTGTTCCTTGGAACCACGGGTGGGTTCATCAGCTTTTTTCGATCAGCGATTTCGATGGCAAAAAAAGAGGACGAGCTAGGACACAAGAGTAAGAAGGCTGTTGGCCGTGAGGATTGATAAGCGTTTTCCCTTGCAGGTGTTGGGAGTTCTGGCGATTGTTGCTCTCGTGGCCGCGTATCCAACGTTTCGGTTTGCATCCGCGGAAATAGTTGTTGCGATGAGTATCGGTGCTCTGCTGAGCACGGTCAACGTGCTTCTTGGATTTTTGGCAATTGAGTTTTCGTTCGATAAATCATATACAACATTCCTGAAGATAGTACTCGGGGGGATGGGTGTAAGGATGGCGCTGTTGCTTGCCGTGCTCTTGGTGCTGATAAAGGTCGTGGAACTTCACGCCGTAGCGTTGACCGTTTCGTTGTTGTCATTCTATCTCATTTTCCTGGTACTCGAAGTTCTCTTCATCCAAAAGAAAGCTGCAGTCAAGAATCAAAACTGAAATTTGACCTGAATGTTTTTTAATACCCCGGAAGATACACTCCACGCGGTGCATAGGCTGACCACAGACACGGTTCGCGCTGTTGCAGGGCACGGTGGCGATCATGGAGGTGAAGCTGGTGGCAACATGTTCACAGAGTTGCTCCACCATGTGGGCGACTCGCATGTGCTTCAGCTTCCCTTTCTCGGGCAGGTGCAGCTTCCCATGTTGCCACCCGTCCACATCGCAGGGCTGACCATTGACTTCTCGATCACCAAGCACGTGGTGTTCCTCTGGGTAGCCGCACTGCTTCTTTGCGTGTTGGCGATCTGGGCGGCGAAGAAGAATCGGAAACAACGTATTCCGACAGGATTTGGTAATCTTGTGGAAGTGTTTGTCCAGTTCATCCGGGACGAAATTGTTCTCCCGAACATGGGACCGAAGGGCGTGAAGTACATGCCCTACCTCCTCACGACGTTCTTCTACATTCTGCTCATGAACCTTCTTGGGCTGATTCCCTATGGCGCATCGGCAACGGGGAACGTCAGCGTTACGGCGGGCCTTGCGATCATCGCCTTCGTCATGATCCAGGCTTCCGCGATCAGGGCGCAGGGGCTCGGGCACTATCTGGCGCATCTTACAGGAGGCGTGCATTGGGCGCTCTGGCCAATCATGATCCCGATTGAAATTCTCGGAATGTTCACCAAACCGTTCGCGTTGTGCATTCGTCTTTTTGCAAACATGACGGGAGGACATACCGTTATCGTTTCGCTCATCGGACTGATTTTCATTTTTCAATCATATGTTATCGCCATTGGACCCCTTGGGTTTGCCCTTGGCATCAACTTCTTGGAACTCTTCGTTGCTTTTCTGCAGGCCTATATCTTCACAATGCTCACATCGTTGTTTATGGGCCTTGGCATGCAAGTCGGGGGGCACGACGAGCATGCACACTAGGGGGACGTTGAACTTTGCAATGAAATAACGAACACCCGCCCGTCACGTGAAAGTCGGGCGACCATGTCACACTATCTTTACATCTAGGAGGAACACAATGGAAGCAACTGGTTTGGGATATTTGGCAGCCGGCATTGGCGCAGCATTGACCGTGATCGGGGCCGGTTATGGTATTGGCAGACTTGCTGCCGCTGCGATGGACGCAAGTGGCCGCCAGCCGGAAGTGGCCGGACAAGTCAGGACGTCGATGCTGATTGCTGCAGCACTGATCGAGGGTGCAACCTTCTTCGCCCTTGCAATCTGCATTATTCTCGCAACCAAGTAGTTCACCTGAAAGGCCCCGCATGTTAGAAATCAATCCAGGCCTCATACTCTGGACGATCATCACGTTTATCATTGTCTTGGCAATCCTCCGCGCGAAGGCGTGGAAGCCATTGCTCCAGGCGCTGACCGAGCGTGAAGAGAAGATCCGCACAGCCCTGCAGCACGCCGAAGACTCACAAGCGAAAGCGCAGCACCTGCTTGATGAAAACAAGCGCCAACTCGCGAAGGCAGAGGAGGAATCTCAGCGTATCATCAGGCAGGGACGTGAGCTGGGCGACCGGCTCAAGGCGGAGATCGTGGACAAAGCCAATATGAGTGCGCGTACGATGATCGATCAGGCGAAGGATGAGATCCGCCGTGAGAAAGAAGATGCGCTGACGCAGCTCCGCACCGAAGTTGCCGATCTGGCAATTGGGGTGGCAGGAAAGATTCTCGATCAGAATCTCGACACCGCCAGGCAGCGCCAGTTGGCGGATTCGGCAATCAAAGAGCTTCAGAAGAGCTAAGCCATGAAGAATGTACGCGTTGCGCGGCGCTACGCCATGGCTCTTATGGCGGCCACGGAACAACAAAAGAACATTGACGGGACGGCAAAAGATCTCGTGCTCATTGCGAAGATTCTCCAGGACTCAAGGGACCTCCGGCTTCTTGTCGCGAGCCCTGTGATTTCTCCGGCGAAGAAGCGGGCAGTGTTCAACGAGTTGCTCGCGACTAGGGTTGGCAAGGAGACTCTGAGGTTCATCAATCTGCTGATCTCGAAGTCGAGGGAAGCAATTCTGTACGACCTTATTGAACAGTACAAGGAACTTCATGATGAGAAACTCGGCATCGTGAACGTTAGCGTGCGGATGGTTGTCGAGCTCAATTATGCTCAGGAGAAGGATCTCAGGGCGCAGCTTGAGCGAATAACGGGAAAGAAAGTTCGCTTACAGACATTGATTGACAAGACCATCAAGGGCGGGCTTGTCATCAGGATCGCGGACACGGTTCTTGATGCGAGCGTTTCCCACCAGCTTGATCGCATGAGGGAGCTGCTTGTTGCAGGTCAGGCAGCGTGATATCAACGAAAGATTAGCATGAGGACAAGACGATGGCAGAAGTAAGACCGGATGAAGTTTCTGCAATCTTGCGGAAACAACTTGCAGGTTTTGAAAAGGAAACGGACGTCTACGACGTTGGCACGGTGCTGCAAGTTGGCGACGGTGTTGCTCGTGTGTACGGGCTCTCGAAAGCTCTGATGAGTGAGCTAATAGAATTCCCGCATGGAGTGTTTGGCATGGTGCTGAACCTGGAGGAGGATAATGTGGGATGTATCCTCTTCGGTGAGAGCAGCAAGATCAAGGAAGGCGACACGGTGAAGCGCACCGGACGAGTTGCCTCGATGCCCGTTGGCGAGAAGATGCTTGGCCGGGTCATTAATCCACTTGGACAACCTCTTGATGGTCGCGGTCCAATTCAGACCGAGAAGTTCCTTCCCATCGAACGCAAAGCGTTAGGGGTGATTCAGCGGCAGCCCGTTAAGGAGCCGCTGCAGACAGGTATCAAGGCTATCGATGGGATGATCCCGATAGGACGCGGTCAACGCGAGTTGATCATCGGTGACCGGCAGACCGGAAAGACGGCGGTCGCGTTGGATGCCATCATCAACCAAAAACACACCCACACCGAACAGGCGAAGAAGCTTGGTGTCAAGCCGGTGTACTGCATTTATGTCGCCATTGGACAGAAGAGTTCAACTGTTGCCCAGGTTGTCGACAAGCTCCAGCAAGAGGGAGCGATGGAGTACACAACGGTTATTGCGGCAACGGCAAGCGATCCAGCTCCGATGCAGTTCATTGCGCCTTATTCCGGTGCGACGCTCGGAGAATATTTCCGCGATAGCGGCCGGCACGCGCTTGCTGTGTATGATGATCTCTCGAAGCAAGCACAATCGTACAGGCAAGTCTCGTTGCTTCTGCGCAGGCCCCCCGGTAGAGAGGCGTATCCCGGGGATGTCTTCTATCTCCACTCGCGTTTGTTGGAGCGAGCTTCGAAGCTCAGCGAGCCGCTGGGTGGCGGAAGCCTCACCGCACTTCCCATTATTGAAACACAAGCGGGAGACGTTTCGGCGTACATCCCGACGAACGTTATTTCAATTACGGATGGACAGATATATTTGGTCTCCAACCTGTTCAACGCTGGTAATCGACCAGCCATTGACGTTGGTATCTCCGTCTCTCGCGTCGGAGGAAACGCGCAGATCAAGGCAATGAAGAAAGTTGCCGGTCGCTTGCGCATTGAGCTTGCACAGTACCGGGAGCTGGAGGCATTTGCAAAGTTCGGGTCCGATCTTGACAAAGCAACGCTGCAGCAACTCCGCCGTGGTTCGCGGCTCATCGAGCTCTTGAAGCAGGGCCAATACATGCCAATGCCTGTCGAGAAACAGGTCGTGAGTATCTACGCCGGAACAAATGGATTTCTGGACGAAATCCCCATCGAGCATGTGCAGCGCTATGAGAGAGAGATACTGGAGATGATGGAGTTGAAACATGCCGACCTCCTTGCCTTGATAGCGGAGAAGAAGGACTTGTCTGAAGACGTTGTCGCCCGTTTGAAAACCGTGTTGAAGGAGTTTACCGATTCCTTCAAGGCCTCAGTGAAAGCGTAACTCAAAACCAAACAATGGCTACACTGCGAGACGTTCGCGCCCGGATCACCGGCGTAAAGACAACTCAGAAGATCACCAAAGCCATGAAGATGGTGGCCG
>DPLS01000108.1:4869-5365 GCA_003541875.1 Bacteroidota bacterium
CCAAAGCCATGAAGATGGTGGCCGCAGCGAAGCTCCGCCGTTCGCAGGGGAGCGTTGTTGCCGCGCGTCCGTACGCGTTCACTTTGAAACATCTTCTGGAACATTTGAGTTCAACGGTTGACCTTGCGGCAAATCCGTTTGTTCTGCAGCGGGAAATTAAGTCGGTTGCTCTCGTTATCGTGACTGCCGACCGTGGGTTATGCGGGGCGTTCAACTCGAACTTGCTGAAAGCGGCAGTGAATCATATCAACGCCAACTATGCGCAGCTGAACACTGATGGAAAGTTGAAACTCTTCTGTGTCGGCAGAAAAGGGTTCGACTTCTTCTCCAAAAGGCAGTACAAGGTTGCAACCAAATACATCGGACTTTTCAACAACCTGGTGTTTGGGCAGGCGCAGTCGATAGTTCGGGATGTAATTCAGGGATACATTGCCGGCGAGTTCGACAAAGTGGAGATCGTGTACAACGAGTTTAAGTCGATAGCCCGGCAGAAGAT
>DPLS01000109.1 GCA_003541875.1 Bacteroidota bacterium
TGTTCACTTCGATAGCGCCAACGGAGGTCGTCAGCATCCCCCGGCAGGCCCTCGTCGGGAGCTTGAAAAATCCTCAGGTATTCATTTTGGAACAACAGATCGCTCGTGTGAGAGCGATTGTTGTTGGCGGCGAGACCGGGACTGAACTCGGGATTGTGAGCGGTCTGCGTGATGGCGACGTGGTGGTGGTGAACGGCCAGAATAACCTCAAGGACAGCATGTCCGTTGAAGTGATCAAGTGAACTAATCGGTACAGCGGAGATCGTAGTCATGACTATTACTGAACTTTCCATCAAGAGGCCCACACTGATCATTGTGATCTTCACCGTGCTGGCAGTTCTGGGTATCTTCAGTTTCGAGCAGTTGAAGTACGAGTTGCTTCCAAAGATGTCGATCCCTTGGGTGACGGTCATTACCGTGTACCCGGGCGCGTCGCCCCAGGAAGTCGAGACGGCGGTAACGAAAGTGGTTGAGGACGCTGTTTCCGGCGTGGACAAGATCAACACCGTGTATGGCACTTCGATGGAGGGTGTCTCCATCGTCTCGATGGAATTCTCTCTGACGGCGGAGATCAATACCGCGCTTCAAGATGTGCAACGAAAGGTGAACGAGGTAACGGCACTGCTTCCGGAAGGCGTGAAGTCGCCCCGCATTTCGAAGTTCGCACTAGATGAGCTTCCCGTCCTGCGGATGGGAATCACCGGGAACCTCCCTTCGACGGAGTTCTACCAACTCGTCAAGGACCGCGTGCAACCAAGATTGGCAAAGTTGGGTGGAGTTGGACAGATCACGCTTGTTGGGGGTGACGAACGGGAGATCAGAGTCAATCTCGATGCCCAGAAGCTCAGATCGAACAAACTTTCAGTGCTTCAGGTGACGCAAGCCATCAGATTATCCAATCTTGATTTCCCAACTGGAAACATCAAGCAGGGTGAGAGCCAGTACGTGGTGCGTGTTGCCGGAAAGTTCAGCTCGATCAATGGGCTTCGAGATCTTGTCGTTGCACAGTCCAAACAGGGGAGCGACATACGTCTTCGTGACGTTGCGGAGGTGGAGGACGGTCAGAAGGAGTACTCGACAATCAGCCGGATCGACGGACGAACTTCGATTGGCGTGTTGGTGCAGAAGCAATCAGACGCAAATTCCGTTGAGGTGAGTGATCTCGTTCGGCAAGAAATCCCAAAGATCGAAAAGGACTACGCTCATATCGGCCTGCGGTTCAACATCGCACAGGATGGATCGACATTCACGCTTGATGCTGCGAATGCGGTGAAGGAGGATCTTGCTCTCGCGGTATGCCTCGTCGCGCTCGTCATGTTGGCGTTTCTTCACAGTCTGAGAAACTCGATCATCGTGATGATTGCGATTCCGGCCTCGATGGTCTTGACGTTCATTGCCATGTACATTTTTGGGCTGTCGCTGAACTTGATGACGTTACTCGGGATGTCACTTGTCGTAGGGATTCTCGTAGACGATTCGATCGTTGTTCTGGAAAACATCTACCGGCACCTCGAACGGGGTGATGAACGAAAGGTCGCAGCACTGCGAGGCCGTAATGAGATTGGTTTCGCGGCGCTGTCGATTACGATGGTAGACGTTGTGGTGTTCGTGCCGCTTGCTCTTGTGTCCGGCATTGTCGGGAACATCATGCGTGAGTTTGCGCTGGTTGTGGTCTTCTCCACACTGATGAGTCTCTTCGTTTCATTTACGATTACACCCATGCTTGCCTCGCGCTTCGGGAAACATGAACGGCTCACGCGTGACACAATCCTTGGCCGGTTTGCTGTATGGTTTGAGGGAAGGTTCAATGCGTTCAGCGCGGGTTACCAAAGGGTGTTGGAGTGGGGACTGAATCATCAAGGGAAGGTCGTGCTTGTTGCAACCGGTCTCATGGTTGCATCCTTGTCGCTTGTGCCATTTGGATTCATCGGGGCGGAATTTATGACACAAACCGATCGCGGGGAGTTCACCGTAACAATGGAAATGCCGCCGGGTTCAACGCTTGAGAATACGAACTACATCGCGCGGCGCGCGGAGCAAATCGTCTCCAGTATGCCGGAGGTGAAAAGGATGTTCGTGAATGTGGGATCGTCGAGTGAGGGCATGATCGGTCAGTCATCCAACAATGTTGCTGAACTGAATATCGCGCTCTATCCCAAAAGAGAGCGCAAACGCTCGACAGATGAAGTCGGTGTGGATATCAAGCGCCAGATCGCTCAGATTCCCGGCGTGAAAGTCCGCACAAATCCCATCGGCATCTTTGGTACTGCAAACCAGACTCCGATCCAATTAGTGGTGAGCGGACCGACGTACGAGGAGGCACGGAGAAGCGCCGAGAAAGTGGCGGATGTTGTGCGCAGGATTCCTGGTTCTGCTGACGTTCGCCTCTCGTCGGAGGAGGGGAAGCCGGAAATGCGTGTGGAAATCGATCGGCAGAAGATGGCTGCACTCGGCTTGACAGTCGCAGACGTTGGAGCAACACTTCGCGTTGCGCTCAATGGTGATGACGAATCGAAGTACAGAGACGGCTCTGATGAGTATA
>DPLS01000072.1:0-3635 GCA_003541875.1 Bacteroidota bacterium
CAGGCGGCGGATTGGCCGTTATCGGACCAACGGCGGTCTGCCCTGTGCAGTTCCAGGTAAGATTGCCAAGCGTCTGACTGGCGGCAAATGTCGGATACGTCGCCACTACTCCTGTCACCAGACACGTGGAAGCAGCATTCCATGTCGCCGTCGGTACGGTGCCGCCGTTTTGAGCATGTTGGTATGCGCCGCCGTTTGCGAAGGTGAGAGTAGAAGCAGTGCCTGTTACAGTTCCAGAATTTACAATTGTTCCTGTGACGGTATCAACCACAGATGTTCCATTAGTAAGGAACGTTCGGCTTGCATTAACAGTTAGAGTACCTGCAATCTTTGCACTTGCATTTGTTGCGAGGGTGACGCTCACATTCGTTCCAAGCGTGAGAGATGCACCGCTCGCTACGGTAAAATCTGTGCCGGCATTACCACCTAGGGTCAAGGTCATGCTTACAGTGTGGGCTAACGTCACTGTTCCCTGAGAAATGGTCAGCGAATTATACGAGACACTGGCAGGCATCGTTGAAAAAGTTATTGTGCCCGGAGTATTGAAGAGAATATCATCCCCGGCAACAGGAGCTATCCCCCCGGACCAGTTTGAAGCGGTAGTCCAGACCTTCCCTGTCCCAGTGCCGCCGGTCCACGTCTTGGCTCCACCAAGCGTTGCGGTCGTGATCGTGTTTGAGTTAGCGCTCGTCCCGTAGGCGTTAACTGCCCTGACACGGTAGTAGTATGATGTGCCTAAGGTGAGACCGGTGACAGACTGACTCGTTCCCGCGACTGTCAAGTCACTATCCCCCGGAACAAAGGTTGTGAAGCCAGAATTTATCGCTACATCAAGCCGATAACTCGTTGCACCTGTGGAAGCATTCCAATTCGCCTGAAAGCCCGTCTGCGTGATGCTCGTTGCCGCCGTTGCAACAGGAGCTGGCGGGGCTGACGGAGGCGAAGTTGTGGTGGTGATGACATTGGAGTTGCCGCTCGTCCCGTTCGCGTTGACAGCCCTGACACGGTAGTAGTATGGAGTGCTTGCGGCTAGGCCGATGACAGACTGGCTCGTCCCTGCAACCGTCAAGTTACTGTCCCCGGCCACAAAGGTCGTGAAACCAGCATTTGTCGCCACATCAAGACGATAGCTCGTTGCACCCGCGGAAGCATTCCAATTGGCTTGAAAACTCGTCTGCGTCACACTTGTCGCCGCCGCTGCAACGGGAGGTTGAGGCGCTACCGGAGCAGAAATTGTGTATGTGTAGTTGACCGATCCGTTCGTTCCATTGGCGTTTGTTGAATTAATATAATCCACTGTTGTCTGGGAAGGTGAAACTGTAACACGAAGGTGACCTGGACTGGGTTTAGCCTGTACTGTATATCCACCATTACTGTAAATACCAAATCCATTTCCAGAAAAACCAGCTGAGGGTAGTGACTGATAGACGATGCCGTCACGTATCTCGTACGCATATTGATGGTCGTGACCATGGAAAACAGCGCTGACATTATTTTCGACTAACATTTGGTGAACGGGAGCATACCACCCGGAACGCTTGGTATTGAAACTATAGGTAGTACCATCCTCGTCATACCCCCCCCACTCACAGTACGGCGCAGCGTAGGCCCCGCCACGTATGTAGTCATCTGTGCCTCCGGTCATGTGGTGCATGAAGAGGAACTTATAGGTAGCAGTACTATTCTCAAGAGTCTGTTTGAGCCAGTTGTATTGTGTCAACCCCAATGTCCAATGCCATCGATCGCCATCGGACGATCCTGGTTCTCCTCCACCGGTATTCCCAACGAACGGTTTTGCTGTTGTGTACCAAAAAGGATCGATGACAACAAAAAGAGCATTGCCCCATGTGAAGGCATAATAATCCTCGTGGAGCTGATCACCGTTGAGATTGGAATATGTGTCTGAATTTCCGGAGTAAAAGCTGTTCGGAACCGGATTAGGAAAATATCGTTTCTGTGCGTTGGTGCCCCACACAGGTTCGCTATTTACCGGATTGCCGTTGTCATTAAGATGCCAGCTCTCTTGATTCTCATGGTTTCCTACAGCCAGGAGTATGGGAACAGAAGCACTGACAAGTCCCAATGTAGTAGAAGTACGCTGGTAGAGATAATTTGTACGGGCGGTTGATTCAGAAGTCACACCATCCATCGCGAATGTGTCACCACAGTCCAGGAGAAAGTCAGGATTGTCGACGGCAACATTGGTAAGTGTTTGCTGCCACGTAGCGGCGCTCCCCAGCAAGATATTGACATGTGAATCAGAGGTAATGTCAAATGTAAACGTGCTCCCTGTTGGTCGTTGTGTACGGAACGTATGTTCGCTTCTTGCAGAATACGAACCTCCACCGCTCGCTCTATATCTCAACCGGTAGTAATACAGGGTATTGGCGCTCAAGCCATCAATGACAATGACCGTCGGCTCATTGGCGAGCTGGCTTACTGTTGATGTTGTGTTTGAGTAGACGCCCGTTGAGATTCCATACTCAACATAGGCATCAATGGCAGAACTTGAGACCACATTTAGTGTTATGGAATGATCTGTCGGGCGCGCCAACAGCTCCGTCCCCGTAAAACTTTGACCTTGCACATTGGATGCAGGCTGCAGCAGAAGAATCATCCCGGTGATGAGTGAAAGCACCTTTGACGCCTTCATGCCTTCTGCTTCCACTTGGAATCTCGTTCCTTTGCTCTGATGCGCTGCCGGAAGGTGAACAATACCTTTCATACGCCCCCACAAATGTAATTGTTAGCGATGCGTTGTTTTCACGAAGCCGGAGAACCGACGTGAGAGGCCACGTGTGGGGACCCGGCTGTACTCACAGCCTGATTTCAAAGAATAACTATATGTTGAACAGGTATCGTTTTCTCATGATGTGTTGCGCGATGGAATGTGAACTGTCGCGCTATCAAAAGGTACCTTGATCTGGCAGCGGGGGGACGAATCTCTGAGATCAATGCACTTGAATGATAAAGAACAGCACAACGAATCCCTGTACCAGGTATCACAATTCCGAGGTGAAGAGGAGAATTCTGCAAAAGGCAAGTAGAGACATTACTGTCTCTCATGAGTGTAATTTAATGAAAGATATTCGCTAATCAAGCCTAACAGGCAATGAATTCATTTCCTGGCCACAGTCAAAATCTTCCATTCGGGGTCGTTTGCGCAAAATTCTTCTGCGAGATAATCCCTGTTGTACCATTCGGTTTCAATCCTCTTTACTTTTGAGATTCAGGCACGGGAAAGAACCAAGTCCAACCAACAAGTCCTTATGGCAAACTGCTCAACATTTTCCCACCAGAACCCTGAGTGAGGCACATGTTCTCTCTTGCTCCCTCCGAGGCCTCGTCCTCCTGGGGGTGGAGTCCATCAGCAACTATTTCAGCATTACCATCTTCCTCACGCTGCTGAATTCCCCCACCGTCACTCGATACAGGTAGACGCCTGACGCCACCGCATTGCGCTTCTCATCTTTTCCATCCCACACCACCTGATAGAAACCGGCTTCCTTCACATCGTTCACGAGTGCCGCCATTCGCGCACCAAGGATGTTGTACACCTCGAGCGCTACATGTCCGGTCACAGGGATTTCGAACTCGATGGTTGTGGTCGGGTTGAAAGGATTCGGATAGTTCTG
>DPLS01000072.1:3981-4249 GCA_003541875.1 Bacteroidota bacterium
TGCGCGCATCGGCTTCCGCGAGTTGTACGCGCGGTGTTCCGGCAAAGCGCAGCACTGCCACCTCACCCGGTCTGTCAATCCCCCTGCTTTCCAGTCCCATCATCGCGAGGTCCATGTATCCTGAGCGCCCCTGCGCCTTGCTCATCAACATGACCGGGGTTGTGTAGTCTTGCAGAAGTTCTCCCTTCTCCACACCAACAAGCCTTTCACACTGTCCCTGGATTTCGATCGAGAAGGCGCGGACATCTACGACACCTCCCGCGACGAG
>DPLS01000237.1 GCA_003541875.1 Bacteroidota bacterium
TCCGCCCGGATATCAAGCTCACCGAGGGCATCGTCCAGGGATTTGTTGTATTTGATAGCAGAACGAACGGCGTTGATCGCACTGGCCACATGATTGATCAGAATTGCCGCGACAACAAATTTCTCGTTGTTGTACATGTGATCACTTGCAATCCTCTGGTCGCGGAATTGCGACCGGGAGAAGTCAGTGTCCCATCGCCAGGCATCGCTTGGAGAATCGTAGAGCTTACCGGGTTCCCTATCTCGAAGCTTCTTGTCATTGTATTCATACACATCAATGAAATTGCCAATGTCGACCCAGTATTGATCCTTCTTGTCCGAAGGTATGACACCCGCATGCGATTGGGCAAAGGCCCGTGAATCGTCTCGAAGCTGATTGCCGTAGATTTCAAACGTTGCGTACGTCAGCCACAAAACGCCTTCAGCAATCAGGAAATACTTGCCGGATTCGAACCCGTCCGCGTAGAGCTCGCCCATCCCGGGAAGGAGCAGGGAGTAGATTGCAGCAAGACCATTCGATTTCTTCTTTGCAGTTCCCTCTTCGGGAAACAACTCGGAAGGAACCAAACCATCAGTCCCGCCCACGAACAGATCATGTTGCACTTCAAATCGGGAAAGAACCCGTGAGGAATTGTCCACAGCGAAGCTTTGCACTGGAAGAAGAAACGCAAGAAGAGCGACCCATTTCATTGTTGCCATACCTTCATCAAGGTGTTATACTGGTTGATACCGTGAATTGAGAATCGGTAGCAAGGTCTGGGTCTGTTGACTCCGCTTTGGGTTTTTGAGGTTTGAAAACACTTCGCTCCAACTCCCGTCGAATACCATCGCCGGCACATCAAGTTGGTCTTCGAGCTGTTGAAGCGTCATATCATCAAGGAACACACCGTCTGCATTAAGAACATCGGGCGGCAGCAGCAGCATGTTACCACATCCGTTGCTCTTCAAGGATGAATATAAACATTTGCCGGAAAGAAGTCCAGCAACCGTCACGTTCTGTCCAAAGAGGACATTGGGAATGACAACGAGTTCAACATGAAGACCGGAAACCCTCGCCAGACGAGGAAGGATTTCTTCCCTCATGAACCCTGACGCCAGAATTCCCGTCGCCATCACCAACCGGCGCTTCTCTACCAATCTCTTTGGAAATTTCTTTGACTGTCTCTTGAACTCATCAAGAAAGCTCCTCACGAGACCCACGCCGTTTTCGGTCTGCGGAAAACCATCGTAATGCTTCGCCTGCGGAATCATCCTACCAGCAACGATGTAGAACTCATCGGAGGCGTAGACGAATCCGCGCTGGATCTCCTGCCGAAACCTGTTCTGCCACAAAGTAACCTGATCAAGAAGCCGATTGGCGTAGCCTTGATCAACCTTCTTCAACGTAGCCAGTCCAAACCGATGGTCGGTGAGCCCCACGGGGACAACGGCCAGAGAAGCAACATGCTTGTTGTACGCATAGAGATCCTCCACGGTCTTCACGAGAGCGGCACCATCATTAATACCCGGACACAGCACGATCTGCGTATGCATGTCGATGCCATTGTCGTGGAGCAGTTTGATTTTCTCAAGGATGCGGTCATCCTTTTTCAGTCCCATAAGATGCTTGCGGACTCCGTAGTCAGTGACATGAACGGAAATATATTGGGGTGAGAGTCGCTGCTCAATAATGCGCTGAAGAATTGCCGGACCGGCATTCGTCATGGTAGTGTAATTACCATACATGAACGACAGCCGATAGTCCCCATCTCGAAAGTAGAGTTGGTTCCTAAGACCTTTCGGGTTCTGGTCAACGAAGCAGAAGATGCAATCATTGCCGCAGGAGAGTATCTTCATCTCCTCAAAGTCAATTCCAATACGGTCGTCACTGTCTTTTTCGATATCGTAAATGACGACCTCCTTCCCACGGGAGACTTTCAACGAAATCTCTTCATTGCCTTCGTGAAAGCGATAATCGATGGCGTCGAGAACACGTTTGCCGTTGATCTCAAGAAGCTCATCGCCTGCCTGGATACCAAGTTCCTCGGCGATGCTGCCCGGTTCGACCAGAGTAATCTTCACGCGGCTGCCTTCTCCTTCACTATTCTCCCCATACACTTGTCGAATTCCACGCCCGTGATTTCAACTGCAACAATCTCATTCGCACCGACCAGTGAAGCAGGCAAGCCAACACGAACGTAGTTGTCCGTGAACCCGAACCGTACGCCGCCCTCAACGTCGCTCTCCGTCAGTACTGGAACCCTTCGACCAATGTGACTCAGATAGAAACTCCGCTTCTTCTTCAATCCAATCTCCCGGAGAATCTCGTTGCGCTTGAACCGCGCCTTTGGTTCAATCTGGTTTCCAAAGCCGGCGGCTGGCGTGTTTGGCCGTTCCGAATAGGTAAACACGTGGAGATACGAAACGGGAAGTCCCTCGATAAACTGAAGGGCCGCCTTGAAATGCGCCTCCGTTTCGCCTGGAAAGCCCGTAATGACATCCACACCGATGCCACATTCCGGGATCAATCCCCTGATATGGTGGATGAGATCAGCATAGAAAGTCGTGGTGTACCTCCGCCTCATGAGTCGGAGTATTTCGTCGCATCCACTTTGCAGCGGAATGTGAAAATGTTTGCACATCTTCGGCTGTGTTGCCACAAACGCAATCATCTCATCTGAAAGAAGATTCGGTTCAATAGAACTGATGCGAACGCGCTCAAGCCCGTCAACCGTTACCAGTTCATGCAGCAGTTGCAAAAGATTTGCGTTTGTGTTCTTGCCATAATCTCCGACATTAACACCAGTCAGGGTAATCTCCTTGAATCCGTGGAGAACAAGCTCTTGCGCCTGGGTAACGCTGGCCTCAATGGTCTGACTCCTGCTTGCACCTCGCGCCAGAGGGATTGTGCAGAAGCTGCAGTTGTAGTCGCAGCCGTCCTGCACCTTCAGGAACGCACGCGTCCTGTCTCCCACTGCGGTCGTGTACGACACCCCGAAGTTGTCAACGGTCTCGATGCCGGATACGAACACCTGTGGATAGAGCTTCTTTTCGAGTCCTCCCACGTGGTCGAAGATGTCAAACTTCTCCTTTGTGCCGAGGACCAGATCAACACCTTTAATCGAAGCCACTTCCGCTGGCTCAAGTTGGGCGTAACAGCCAGTCACCACAACAAACGGGTTACCGGAAGTACGAATGGCCCTGCGGACCAT
>DPLS01000024.1 GCA_003541875.1 Bacteroidota bacterium
GATCTTCCCGTGGGCAATCCCAACCTCAACCCGGAAACCACCGTTGCATACGAGTTGGGTGTCCGAAATCAGCTCTCCGGCAACGATGTACTTAGCGTGACGGCGTTCTACAAAGACATTTTTGACTATGTGACGACAAAGTCGGTCCAACGGATCGGCACTCTGGGAAGTGCTCAATTATACACGACATACCTGAACAGCGACTATGCCCGGGTGAAAGGCATCGAGGTCGAGTATAAAAAGCGCATCGGCAATTGGTTCAGAGGTTCGGCATGGGCTTCATACTCCGTAGCGACCGGAAAGAGTTCAACCCCGGATGAGAGCGTCGTAAAGCAGCAGCAGGGACAACCGGAGACCATCAAAGAAAATTACCTGATATGGGACAGACCGGTTCAGGTTTCTCTCACAATGAACTTCACAGTTCCCAAGGGCGAGCCATTATTTGGGGTGGGGGAAGGAATCCTGGATGATATCAACCTCTACACGCGTCTGTTTTATCAGTCCGGAAAGCGGTACACGCCACAGATAGGCACTGGGCCGGATGGCGAGGTCCTCCTCGACCCGGTCACAGGACGTCCCCTGTATATAAGTAACCAGAACAACATCAATGGTTTGGTTGGAGACTATTGGTTTTACATCGATATGAATCTTGAGAAGTATGTTGATGTCGGTTTTGGCAAGATCGTTGCAAGTGTGGAGGTGGAGAATCTCCTTAACCGGAAGAACTCTCAGACGATCAATCCGGTAACAGGCAGGGCCTACGAATATGGTGATCCCACGCCCAACTCCTGGAACGACCCGCTCTACCCGCAAGTGTCAGGAACCATCCAGCCCTTTCCTTACGATCCGTCCAGGTACCTGAAGCCAAGAACCGTCAGACTAAGCCTCGCATTCAGGTTCTAGGATGCCTTACCAACTTCGGACAAAATATCGACGTGTTTTCTTGTTGTGCACAGTGTTGGCATTGGCTGCCCCGCTCTATTCTCAGCTGGTTCCTAATCTCGGCGGCCAGCGTGCGGGAATCTCGGCATTCCAATTCTTGAAGCTTGGAGTTGGTGCCAGAGGGGTGGCGATGGGAGAATCGTTTGTTGCTGTGGCAAACGATGTTTCTGCCCTCTATTGGAACCCTGCCGGACTGTCTCAGTTCACAGAAGACCAGGCAATGGCCTCACATACGGAGTACGTTGTCGACATAAAGCACGACTTCTTTGGATTTGTGTATCATTTCAGTGATCAGGACGCTGTGGGAGCATCTTTCTCGTCGCTGCATATGCAGGATATGCAGATAACAACGGAGGCGCAGCCTCAGGGTACCGGACGCTATTTTGGCTTTGGAGATATTGGCATCGGAGTCACCTACGCGAGACGTATGACCGACCAGTTCAGTTTTGGGGCCACGGTGAGGTACGTCGAAGAGACCATGGACGTCCTCAAGATGCGTTCGGTGATGGTTGACCTTGGTACATACTACTGGACAGGTCTCGGGTCAACTCGTTTTGCCGTAGTGATTTCCAATTTCGGATCTGATGTAAGTCCGAAGGGTACGGTGACGGAGTACGACGGCAAGGTGGACGATAGCTTCCAATCGTTCTCTCTACCAACGATGTTCAAACTTGGATTTGCGTTCGACCCGATTGCCGATGACGATCAGAAACTGACGACTTCGCTCCAGTTGAACCATCCCAATGACAATTCGGAGCATTTCAGATTTGGAGTGGAGTATTCGTGGCAGAATACGTTCTTCGCACGGGGTGGCGTGAAGCGAACGATTGGTCAGCCCCTCTTTGCAGAGGATGCGACCTCCGGGGAAAGCTTCTCGCTGGGGGTCGGGTTGCGTGTGCAGCTAGGAATCACTGCCGTAAATGCCGACTATGCATTCACCGATTTCAGTCAGCTTGGATTTGTCCATCGAATCGCCCTTGCATTCACCTATTGAGTAGATGATGAAGACGTTGGTGAAATTCGGATGTCAAACATTGCTCCTCGTTGGGATTCTGGCTGGATGTGAAGAGAAATACGACCTCTCGACTCTTCCCAAGCAAGGGAAATTAGAGGCAGACACTTCCTATAAGCAGGTGTCACCGGCATTTGTCGGGTTTGACGGACCCCAGGACGTCATGATTGGAATCGATCAGCTTCTCTATGTTGCTGACACCCGTGCGAATCGCGTGGTGATGATGAATTTGGCGGGCGCGCAGCTTAGCGCTCGATACATTCTTCACCCTGTAAGCCTTGCGCAGGATACGAGACTGGATTTGTTGATAGGCGGAGAGATTGTCGCCTCAAACGGAGACACCGTGGCGGCCTTGTTCCGGATCCATCTCGTCTCAACCTCCCCGGATTCTGCTCATCGCCTGGACTTGGCCAGGATTGATACGGTGTGGAAGGAACTTGCCAGACCACAAAGGCGATTCCCCGGCATTACCGCACTTCCAGACAACGATTGGCTCGTCGTGCGTACAGGACCCGACAATTCCAGTTTCAACGATCCGGATGCCAGAGTGCTTCTCTTCAACAAAGATGACGTCTTCGTCACGCCGCTGTCAGAGTTTGCTACAGGAACGGGCACGGGAATTACAAATATCAACTTCCCAACCTCTATTGCATCCTTCCCGGGAGTGAAAGACTTTGTCCTTGCGCAGTCCTC
>DPLS01000320.1:0-3527 GCA_003541875.1 Bacteroidota bacterium
TGGGGATATCGATGCAAAGCTTGCTTCGACGAATCCGAACTTTGCCGGTGTTGTGGTGGAGCTTCTGAGGCAGATAGGAGTGAAGGAGAAAGACCACGTTGCTGTTGCGATGACTGGTTCCTTCCCGGCAATCAACATCGCGGTCCTCTCAGCATTGGAGACACTCAAGCTCATACCAATCGTCATCACCTCGGTCGGTGCATCGAATTGGGGTGCCAATGACCCGCAGTTCACCTGGCTGGATATGGAGCGGTTGCTCGAGAACAAGAATATCTTTCATACACGATCAATTGCTGCATCGATTGGTGGCGGCGGAGACGTGGGTAGAGGGTTAAGTCCCGAAGGACGCGGGATGATTCTCCAGGCAATCAAGAGAAACAATGTGGATCTCCTCGACCAGGAACATGTTGAGGAGAGCATTGACCGCCGACTCGAGTTGTACGAGAAACATAGCAAGGGGCGCCCAATCAAGGCATACATAAACATTGGTGGAGGAATAGCAAGTCTCGGCACCGTGGTAAACGGCGAGATCATACCAAGCGGCTTGTCAAAGCAGTTGCCTGTGAAGAACTATCCGGTTCGAGGGGTCATCATTGAAATGGCGAAGCGAGGCATTCCGATTATTCACTTCTACAACATACGTCAGATGTGGAAAGACTATGAGTTGCCCATTGATCCTGTCCCTCTTCCCGAACCAGGCTCGGGTGGAATATTTGTTCGAGTGAAGTACAATGTGCTGGTGACATGGATCGCAGTGGCTGCCCTTTCAGGCATGATCCTCATTGCGTGGTACATTGATCGACGAAAGCATCGACTGGGCACAGAGGCGGTTCCTGTGCTCAGACCAGAGTTACGGCATGAACCGTAGACAAATACCGAAGAAGACTCTAATGAGATATGCATTCGCAATCCTGACGACAATCTGCGTGCTTGCTGCGTCTGCAGCTCATGCCAAGACCAAGCGTGTGGAGCTCAAGCCAAAGGACGCGAGCAATGGGATTGCAGTTGTGAACCTCGGGAAGACCCGCACATACTATCCCCTGAGCTCAAAACGTTCCACAATTGTTGAAGTGAAAGGTCCTGGCGAGCTTCGTATCCTCACGCGTGCCCGGTTTGCGCCAAAGGCGAAGGACGAGTTTGACTATCGCATCATCTATGAAGTTGATGGGGCGGAAGCCCATCTGCTTGATGTTGAAGGGGTGACGCGCTCTCAAGATGCGAAGTACAAAGATGGAGCGCTTGGCAATCCTGGTGAATCCAAGGATCTGAAGATCAAGATCGGACGAGGGTACCATACGATAGAGCTGACGCTGCGAGACTCCCTTCCAAGGGTAGCTGCCAGGTATCTCTTCGCACCTCGCAAACAAAAGAAGACCAAATGGGTAGCGCTATCTCCGCTTTCCCCTGTTGACCCTGTTGATCTTGTTGCCGGTGAAACAACGTCACACTACTACCGATTCTCTGATGAGAAATCGCTGAAGATAGAGATTATCGGTCCGACTGAACTGAGGATTTTGACGCGGGTGGAAAATAGTTATGACATGAAAGGGCGTGCTCACTATCGCCTGCAAATCAAACAGAAGGGACAGGTTGTTCAATCATTCCAGCTCAGCAGCCAACGTTCAGAGACGGCAACCTACAAGAACAACTCGAAGCTTGTACCCGGCAAAGCCCGTGAGGTTGTCTTCAATGTCCCGAAAGGCAGACAACAATACGAGTTCGTACCTCTCGACAAAGGCACCCTGCTTGGCCTCATCATGTTTCCCCAGAAGGATGCAAAACTTGGACTGTAACATGCTTACTTGCAACCGAAAATCCCTTATGAACATTCATTCACCGACAATACGGGTACTTGTGGGAAGCGTATCAATGCTGTTGATCCTCTTTCTCCCGATGACAGTGTCGGCGGGAGACGGGCTGACGTCCTGGAGACTCGATCTTGGCGTCACGACAGTGTATGACAACAACATTCTCCGGTACTCGGACAAGTACATCACTCGATTCAAGAACGGAGCAGATCCGAGACGTTTTCACATCAATACGTTGGATGACCTCACCCTCGTGAGTTCGATCCGAGCCAGTGCCACGATGAATCTCTTTGGCTCGCTCGGCACGACGGGAGCTGTTGATCTCCGCCGACGGACTTACACCCACAACTCCATCAAGGACTGGTCGTCAATTGGTTTCAGTCTGAGGCAGGATTTCTCAAGGAAAATTGCCGCGCAGATTGCGTACACCTACACTCCGGAGTTCTATATACGTCACTACCGGGACGATGATTGGGTGAAGAAGTACGGCTATGAGCCCATCACCTTTCAATCCTATGATTTCAAGAAAGATGAGTTGGCTGGATGGGTGCAGTATGCCCTGCTCGTCGGCACAAGGGTGAGAACGTGGTTTTCTTACGGACGCTACTTCTATAATGAACATTTCACCGAATACAACTGCGAGAATACCCTCTTGGGATTTGAGGCGTACCAGACGATCTTCAAGAACATCAAGCTCAACGGAGGATTCCAAATTGTCCACTCACGAGGGGGAGGCAATGCCGAGATGGACCCCTCCTTCAATGAGAATACTTATCTTCTCGGTGTAGACTTCCAATTGCCAAAAGTTTTTGGTCGATTGAACACCCTCGGAGTGGATGGGGATTATGCACGGCGATGTTTCACTTCAACGCACTATCTTGAGATCGATCGAGAGCATGCCGGTCGTCAGGACTTTGAGTACCGCTTGTCTGTCACATACAGCTTCGCGCTTCTTGAAAATCTGGACCTTGCCCTGAACTATGCATGGCACCGACGGGACACCGAGACTCTGGCGGACCAGAATGCCACCTATCTTTCAGATGAAAAAGATTACCGTCAATATCAAATTGGATTTGACGTCAAATACACATTGGATTTCGTTCCCTCTGATAATTCCGAACTCGAAAGGAGTAAGTAATGGCAAAAGCTGTGCTCGCATGTTTGTGTTGTATGGTATTTCTCAGTTGTGCCAAGCCAACAGACCCGGAATCCCTGTATAACTCAGGGGGCTATACCGTGGTCGGCAGGTTGCCTTTACCAGGGTATGCCGAGGATCTTGAGGTGAAGGACACGCTCGCGTACGTGGCTCAGGGTGAGGGAGGTCTGGCGATTGTGAGTATTGCAGATCGAGCTAAGCCGAGGCTTCTTTCGGTATGCCAGGAAGGAGTGAGGGGAACTTCACACAAGCTCGCGCTCAACAATACTTCAGTCTATATCGCAGCAAACACGTTTGGGGTGAATGTCGTAGATGCCAGCAATCCGCTTGCCCCCGTTGCAACGGCCTCGAACCTCGCCATGAAGCCCGCTCAGTCGCTTCACGTTTTTGGAAACTACCTGCTGGCAGCCATAGGCGAGACTGGCGTGAAGATAGCAGAGATCAGCACGCCCACGCAACCCGACATCAGAGGCGGACTTCAGAACCCAGGCTATGCACTGGGACTTGCGACGACCTCTGACAGTTCCAGGTTGCTTGTGGCTTGTGGTGGGATGGGGGTGGGT
>DPLS01000320.1:3752-4663 GCA_003541875.1 Bacteroidota bacterium
TTGTGGCTTGTGGTGAGATGGGGTTGGGAATATTTGACGTCCACGACATGCAGAGTGGTTTTGGTTCTTACAAGCAACTCGGCTGGACAGATACGCCTGGTTATGCAAGCTCAGTTGCGACGATGGGAAACCGATATATTGCTTTTGTCGCGTGTGGGACGGCAGGAGTGTACGTTGTTGACTTCTCCGATACAACAACGGCCGACACAACCAAGGCGAGAGTCATTGGGAGTTACGCGACCGGTGGATACGCAAAAGAAATTGCCTATCAAAATGGACGTCTCTATGTAGCGACAGAGCTAAGGGGTTTGCAGATTCTTTCGGTGGAGAATCCTGCTGCGCCGCAGTTGGTCGGTGAGATCCAAACGGATTATGCGCTAGGAGTGGCTGTGGATCAACGCTACGTGTATGTTGCCGATGAGGATCAAGGATTGATCATCATTGCGATTCCTCCCTACTGAGGAGGGAGAGTGGTGCGAGCATGTGGAAGGGGCTGCTTGATGTGCTCGGCAGTTCATACAGTGAGGAAGAAAAGAACAAGTTGATTTGAACAATCTGTTCGGTTGCCACAAATTGTCTTTCAAGGATTCGAATTAGAACAAAGGATGAACTATGCATTATAGACTCTTCCATGTCGTGGTGATGGTAACGGTTCTTTCGGTGTCAGGTCGGAGTGAGTGGGTATCACTCAGGAATGGTACCTCTCAGCCAACGCCTCCACTTGTGACCGTGCTTCAGGACGACCCGAGCGGCACGTTACTCAAGGTTGAAGTCTCGGGGTTTGAGGTTAGACAGATTTTGTCAGAGGGAAAGTCGTACCAGTCGATTGATCTTCTGACTGAGATAGCGACCAGCCTGGTGGGGAGTCCTCAAGTGCCGTACCTGGCACAGATGCTCGCAATTCCGGATCG
>DPLS01000320.1:4999-7742 GCA_003541875.1 Bacteroidota bacterium
CCGGAAGGAGCCCCCGAGCAGAAGTACGTTGAGAATGAGGCGGCATACCGTTTGGCGACTGCATATCCGGAGAACTTCTTCACTGTCGGGGAGCCGGCAGTGTTCCGTGATGTCCGGATAGCGCGTGTGGCGATCTTTCCAGTGCGCTATATCCCGGAGACGAAGGAGCTGCAGGTAGTATCGTCCATGACTATTCGAGTAGGTTATGGAGGAGGAAACGAATCCAATCCCAAGATGAGCTTGAAACGGGCGATACCTCCATCGTTTGGAGCGGTGTACCGGAGTTCACTCATCAACTACAAGAGTTTTCTGAACAGAGAGTTTGGTGGAGTAGAGAATGGTCGCGAAGTGCTCTTGTGCATCGTGCCAGACACGTTCGCCACAACGTTCAAGCCCTATGCCGATTGGAAACACAAGACAGGAACGTATGTGAAGGTTACGAAGTTCAGTGAGATCGGGGCCAACAGTTCAAACCCGGACATCATCAAGAACTACATCGGACAATGTTATCACACTTGGCAGTATCCGCCAACCTACGTGCTACTCGTAGGTGACTATGGGCAGGTTCCCATCAAGGCCGAGGCCACTCAGGGATTTGCCGTTGAGGATTACTTTGTGGAGATCGACGGTAACGACGTGTTTCCAGAAATGTACATAGGGAGATTCACTCATGATCTCACGAACCCCGTCAGCTATGGGCTTCAGACGATCATCAACAAGATCATCAAGTATGAGCGTACCCCGTACCGCGCCAATCAGGATTGGTTTAAACACTCAGTCTTGTGCGCGAACACCGTGGTTCCTTCCCAGCAGGAGACAAAACGCTGGGTATCGACTGTCATGATAGGTGACGGCGGGTTTGCGGTGGATAGCTTGCTGAATCCTATGGGTGGCTCCTGTTTACCCGGACACGATCTCAATGCAGTGGTCAATGCAATAAACAGCGGTCGGGGGTATCTCAACTATCGAGGCGAAGGAGGAAGCGCGGGCTGGTGGGCTTCTTGCTATCCATTTTCGACCTCGAGCAACCCGAGCGTATCATCGGTGAACAACGGCGAGATGCTTACGTTTGTGACCAGCATCGGATGCGGTGTTGCGATGTTCAATGCGAGCGGAGGAAATAGTTTTGGGGAAGCATGGATGGAACTAGGTACGCCAACCAGCCCTCGTGGCGCCTGCGCTTTTATAGGCCCGACGTGGGGCAATACTCACGCGATCTATAACGATGAAATCGATAAGGGGCTATACGTGGCACTGCTTCGGGAGGGGATGGAAACCCCGGGGCAGACGCTGCTACGCGGAAAGATTCGGATGTATAACGTCTACGGCGAAGCAGATCCCCAGGTATTGTGGCACTTCAGGACGTACACGGTCCTTGGAGATCCAAGCATACATGTCTGGAAGGACATACCAAGGAAAGTGGACATCACTTACACTCCTCAAGTATCCATCGGATACAACCAGGTTCAGGTTACTGTTTTGGATTCTGCCACGCACGTCCCTGTCAGTGGTGCTGAGGTGTGCATTGCAGGAGACAGCATATACGTTCTGGGCGTGACGGATGCATCAGGGCTGGCTGTCATA
The DNA here is from genome assembly GCA_003541875.1 of Bacteroidota bacterium. GTDB lineage: Bacteria > Bacteroidota > Ignavibacteria > UBA10030 > UBA6906 > UBA11986. Next base: position 6,584 of record DPLS01000320.1, read on the forward strand.
CCTGTCACTCCACCCACGATTGATACATTGACGCTTGTCGTTCGGGGCATGCGGGTGGTACCTGCCGAAGGAACTATTACCGTTGTCTCCGATCAGGAACACGTGGCACCATTTGGTGATCCCGTGGTGGCAGACCTTGACGGCAACCATGACGGCAAAGTCAACCCCAACGAACACATTCAGATTTCGTACGTGTTAAAGAACTGGGGCACACAGGCATCGACAAACGTGCAAGCAACGCTTTCTGTTTTGGATACGACGTTCGGAACCATCGTCAATCCGGGCCCAGTCTCATACGGGACGCTTGCTCCAAATGATTCAAGCTCCGGTACTGGACCACCACTTCAGTTCTTCGTGAAGACGACCACTCCAATCGGATTCAGACTTCCACTACGATTGGATGTTACCAGTTCGTCGCGCTCATGGAACTACGCGACCTATCAAGAGGTATTGGGTTGTGATCTAAAATATGCGGCGGCGATTGTCAATGACCAGGGCTCATCCCGGACCAACGGTCGGTTGGACCCTGGTGAGACCGCTATCGTATACCTTACGATCAGAAACGATGGCCAGGATGTAGCCCCGAACGTGGCGGGGATTCTTCGCAGTCCTAGCCCGTACATTACCATACTTGACTCAACGGGTAGCTTTGGGACTCTCGCGATTGGAGACAGTTCCACGAACATGGCCAACTACTTTGTGGTAGCGGTTGCTGATTCCTGTCCCCTCAGATCATCCCTGGCGTTCACGCTGCGGCTGAACACACAGAATGGGAACTATGCATATTCAGTGATCCGAGATTTCTCTCTCCCGGTTGGGCTCCCCGTCGGGACAGATCCAACAGGCCCCGACAGCTATGGCTACTATGCATATTCAACCGACGACAGCCTCTATGATCAGGCTCCGAAATTTGAGTGGGTCGAGATCAGAGGCGTGGGCACGCGCGTCCCATACGTCTCACCGGGGGATTTTACTGTTACCGCGAGTCTTCCATTCACGTTCAAGCATTATGGCAGGAACTACACTTCTGTGCGGGTGAGCAGCGATGGATGGTTGGCGTTCGGTTCCGGAACCCAGGTCGCGTACACAAACAGCACGCTTCCATACAGTGACAATGTGAACAACATGGTTGGGTTGTTCTGGGATGACTTGTTTGAAG
>DPLS01000343.1 GCA_003541875.1 Bacteroidota bacterium
CTCGATGAGGTGCATTGGAGTGGCCCACCAGACAAGGATGAAGCAGGCAGTCCGAACGTTGTTGGCGCGATCGCTCTTGCCAAGGCGGTTACGGTCCTTGAGGAAGTGGGGATGGAGGCGATTGCTGCACATGAGACCGAGCTGATGGAGTATGCGTACGCGAAGATGAAGAAGATCCGCGGAGTTGTGTTATACGGTCCGACAGATAACCTGAAGAACAAAGTTGGAGCAATCCCCTTTAATGTTGGCTCCATGCACAATGGACTGGTTGCCGCAATCTTCGGCAGTGAGGGGGGGATCGGACTGCGCAATGGTTGCTTCTGCGCCCATCCGTATGTGAAGAGAATGCTCAAGATCAGTCCGGAAGAGGATCGACGGCTCACGGCAGAGATGGTCTCGGGCAACAAAGCGGACATGCCGGGACTCGTCCGTGCGTCCCTCGGCTGCTACAGTAACGAAGAGGATCTCGACCTGTTCATCGAAATGCTTGGGCGCATCGCGAAGGGTGACTACCGGGGCAAGTACGTGATCAACCGTGCCACCGGAATATTTTCAGCAGCGGGATTTGCACCAGAGATTCCGGCGAACTTGGCGTTGTACGAACCCGGACAGCATGTGGTTGATCGATTTCCATCTGAAGCGTCATGAACCTCAGGGCTTGTCGAAGACGCGAAGAATTTGTCATGAGGCCCATTGAGAAAAGTGCATGAACGAGCCGACGAAGCGAACGCTGATCCTTGGAGTTGGCAACCTTCTCATGGGTGATGAGGGCGTAGGTGTGCATGCGATCAAGCAACTCCAGGCGGAAAAACTACCTGAGAATGTTGCCCTGCTTGACGGTGGGACGGGCGGGTTCCACCTGCTTTCACTCTTCCAGGAATACGATCCTATCATCCTTGTCGATGCAACGATGGACGGGAAGCCTGCAGGCACAGTTGCCGTTACTCAACCGCGGTTTGCGAGTGACTTCCCTCGGACGCTCAGTGCCCACGACATTGGTCTTCGAGATCTCCTTGAGTCAGCTCAGCTCGTCGGACCTCTGCCGAAACTTTTCCTCATTACAGTGTCGATCCAAGAAATCCGATCCATGGTCATGGAATTGTCCGATCCCATCCAACGCTCGCTTACCGGCGTTGTGGATGCTGTTTTCGATATTTTGAAAGCGGGTTCTGGTGGGCCTATCCGTCCTATCTGACGGCGCAGGCAGGTGTGTTGGATCTACGAAACATCCTGACCAATGAGATGGTGTTCTCACAGAATTGATAAGGGCAACTCTCATTCTTGCCAAAGATTTTTGGATGACCTCAATAAACCCATTATTTTTGGCCGCTTTTCAGGGCATGGATGTTGATTAACTCCGTACGGAGAGACATTCTTCCACAAGGGCCACGGCATGCACGAGCTTTCCATTGCACAGAGCATCGTTGATATCGTCCAGGCGAATCTGCCCGCATCCGGCGCGAATCTTGTGAAGTCGGTGAAGATCAAGATCGGGCAGTTATCCGGCGTGGTTCCCGACTCGCTGGACTTTTGCTTCGGCGCAATTACGCACGGGACTTCACTACAAGGCGCCACCCTTGATATGGAGAAGGTGCCATTCATTCTGAAGTGCAGGACGTGCACCACTTCATTCGAAAGCGAGGCGGGAATTGTTCTTTGCCCGAAATGCGGTGGCACCGATACCGAAGTTCTTTCAGGAACCGAACTCCAGGTAGTCGAGATTGAGTTGTATGATGAACATCTTGAGAAGAAGACAGGATAGACCATGAGTGTGATTACCATTGAGCGGAAGGTTCTTGAGAAGAACGATGAGCTTGCGCGCCGCAATCGGGAGTTGTTCGCGAAGCAACGGACGTTCGTGATCAACCTCGTAAGCTCTCCGGGATCCGGCAAGACCAGCCTGCTTGAAAAGACTCTGGGATATCTCAAGGGGAAATTGAAGATCGCCGTTATTGAAGGGGATGTACAAACGGATTTGGATGCGCAACGTGTTGCCCGGTTTGACGTGCCCGTTGCACAGATCGTGACCAACGGCGGATGCCATTTGGAGGCGAAGCTTGTAGCAGATGCATTGGACAGACTTGATCTTGCTGGCGTCGAGCTTCTTGTTATTGAGAATGTCGGCAACCTTGTCTGTCCATCGAACTATGATCTCGGCGAAGCAATGAAGGTGGTTGTTGCAAGCACAACGGAAGGCGACGACAAGCCGTTGAAGTACCCGGCCATGTTCCGAAATGCATCGGTACTGATTATCAACAAGCTCGATCTGCTGCCGTACCTCGATTGTGACATCAACGCACTCAAACGGAATGCTCTCCAAATCAATCCGTCACTTACTGTGTTCGAAACCTCGTGCCGGTCGGGGAGTGGGATTCCGGAATGGTGCGCATGGTTGCAGCAACAAGTGAGCAAGGGATATAACGTGAAGCCGTCAACTCTGACATGAAGCGGGTGAATAGCAAAGCGGACTCCATTGTGACTGTTGAAAACGAACATCTCCAGCGAATGAAGGTAACTGTGCGAGGAGCCGTGCAGGGTGTTGGTTTTCGTCCGTTCGTGTATCGCCTGGCAACAGAGCTTGGTCTGCACGGTTGGGTATCGAACACGCCCCAGGGAGTCTTCATCGAAGTAGAAGGTGAAGGAGCGTTGCTGCGGCAGTTCCTGCTCCGACTGGGCAACGAACGGCCACCGCGTTCATTCATCCAAAGCCTGGAGCATTCCTTCCTTGATCCGGTGCGATACTCAGGATTCAGCATTCGTCAGAGTAAACAGTCCGGCGAGAAGACAGCTCTTGTTCTTGCGGATATCGCCGCATGTCCTGAGTGCCTGAGCGAGGTGTTTGATTCATCGAACAGGCGCTATCTCTATCCGTTCACGAACTGCACTCACTGCGGTCCCCGATTCACGATCATCGAGTCGTTGCCGTATGATCGACCGAACACGACGATGAAGATGTTTGACATGTGCGACGAGTGCCGGCGTGAATATGATGATCCTCGCGACAGGCGATTTCACGCCCAGCCAAATGCCTGTCCCCGTTGTGGACCTCACCTGGAACTCTGGGAGAGTGACGGCGAAGTCACAGCAAAAGATATCGTCGCACTTGGTGTTGCTGTAGAGGTCATCCGGCGAGGCGAGGTTCTTGCAGTTAAAGGCCTCGGCGGGTTCCATCTTATGGTTGATGCGAGGAATGAAACTGCCGTTCAGCTTCTGAGAGAACGGAAACACAGAGAGGAGAAACCGTTTGCGTTGATGTACTCTTCCATCGATGCAGTGAGGATGGATTGTGATGTTTCTGAAATGGAGCAGCGACTCCTTGAGGCTCCCGAAGCACCGATAGTGCTTCTTGAGAGAAGAGAGTCTGGTGTGCAATCGTCGGTTGCAGTATCGGTGGCTCCGTCCAACCCGTATCTTGGCGTGATGTTACCGTACACGCCGTTGCATCACATGCTGATGCGAGAACTGGACTTTCCCGTGGTGGCAACAAGTGGCAATCTCTCCGACGAGCCGATTTGTACGGACGAACATGAGGCGCTTAGCCGGCTGCTTGGCATTGCCGACGCATTTCTGATCCATGATCGCCCGATTGTCCGCCACACGGATGATTCAATAGTACGCGTGATGGCCGGTCGAGAAATGGTTGTCCGTCGTGCTCGAGGGTATGCTCCGTTGCCTGTGCGTATAAAGGCGATTTCTGGATCGCCCGTGCTTGCCGTTGGTGCTCACCTGAAGAACAGCGTTGCGCTGGCGATCCATGACAACGTGTTCATCAGTCAGCACATAGGCGATCTTGAGACCGGTGAGGCCTATGAAGCATTCCAGAAGGTAACGGCCGATTTGCAACGGTTGTATGAGGCGCGTCCGGAACAAGTTGTCAGCGATATGCACCCCGAGTATCTCTCAACAAAATACGCGGCAACCATCGGCGTCCCGGTGACAATGATCCAGCATCATTATGCCCACGTTGCTTCGTGTATGGCAGAGAATGAGCTTGAAGGACGCGTACTTGGCGTTTCGTGGGATGGAACCGGCTACGGACCGGACGGAACCATCTGGGGTGGTGAGTTTCTGCTCACCGATTCGACATTGTTTAGCCGGGTAGCGAGTTTCAGACCGTTCAGACTCCCTGGTGGCGACAAGGCAGTGAAAGAACCACGACGGACTGCACTTGGCGTGCTATACGAAATGCTGGGCGATGAGATGTTCAGCCGAAGTGGCCTCCATCCTCTTGACTCATTCTCATCCGACGAACTGCGTGTGCTTCGGCAAATGCTCCTGAATGGCGTTCACTCGCCCTTGACGACGAGTGTTGGTCGTTTGTTCGATGCTGTGGCGTCGATAGTGGGACTTCGGCAACGAGCCAACTTCGAGGGACAGGCAGCAATGGAGCTTGAGTTTGCTCTCCCAAAGAACCATCGTTGCGATGCCTATTCATTCGAAATCAGTCAAGGGAAAGTATCGACGAATGATTCCAAGAACCATCAGCCCGGACTGGTGATTGATTGGTCGCCTATCGTTCTCGAAGTGCTGGAGGATGTCAGCAGAAACGAAGCACTACCTACAATCTCGCTCAAGTTCCACAACACGCTCTGCGAGATCATCCTTGATGTGGCACGACGGATCGGCGAACAACGCGTTGTGCTGACGGGCGGGTGTTTCCAGAACAAGTACCTGACTGAACGAGCCATCCGTCGCTTGCGAGAAGAAGGGTTCCGTCCATACTGGCACCAACGCGTTCCGCCCAACGATGGGGGAATCGCATTGGGTCAAGTGAATGCCTATTTGAGGACGAAGGGAGAAACGAGAAGTTTGAACACGTCTCATGGGTCTGAATCAAGTATCTACAGCCACCAACTCAACCAGGAGGAAAGCATCCGATGAATCTTGTGACGGGCAGGATTGTGGAGATCTACGTTGAAGGAGGAACCACCAAAGCCAAAGTAGGCGTGGCGGGTGCGCACTTCAGGGTGGTGATGACACTCCTCATGGATGCAAAGGTTGGCGACGGTGTGCTTATAGACTCTGGTGTTGCGATTTCGACCGTGCAGCAAATCGAAACGATGGAGGTGAGTCATGTGCTTAGCGATCCCAGGTAAGGTGTTGGAGATCGACCGTGCCGTGCAGCCTGTGATGGGGACGGTAAGTTTCGGCGGGATCCAGAAGCAAGTGTGTCTCGAATGGATTCCCGAGGTAACGGTGGGTGAGTACGTGATTGTCCACGTCGGATTCGCCATCAGCAAGATGAATGAAGAGGAAGCGATGGAGACACTCGACATTCTCAGGCAGATGGGAGAAGGGTTGAGTGAGTTGGATGACGACAACAGCGGGGAACAAACCAAGGAGTAGTTGGTGAACGGACATGAGATACATTGATGAGTATCGGGATGCGGGCGCGGCGAGACAATATGCCGAAATGATCCGGAAGACCACCACTCGTCCGTGGACGTTGATGGAAATCTGCGGCGGACAAACACACACGATTGTGAAGTTCGGCATCGAGTCACTGCTCCCAAGGGAACTCACGCTTGTTCATGGTCCCGGCTGCCCCGTGTGTGTGACACCCCTTGAGATCATTGACAAGGCAATCATCATCGCGTCCCGGCCGGATGTCATCTTCACTTCGTTCGGTGACATGCTTCGCGTCCCCGGCTCAACGAAAGATCTTCTTTCGGTGAAAGCCGAAGGAGGCAATGTGCGCATGGTGTACTCACCTCTGGATGCAGTGAAGATCGCACAGCAGAATCCTGAGAAGAAAGTGGTCTTCTTTGCTGTGGGTTTTGAAACCACAGCTCCAGCAAACGCAATGTCTGTTTGGCAGGCAAAGCGGCTTGGTCTCAAGAACTTTTCCATCTTGTGTTCGCATGTGCTCGTTCCTCCCGCGATGGAGGCACTCTTATCATCGCCAGCCAATCTTGTGCAAGGGTTCCTCGCAGCCGGACACGTGTGCACCGTGATGGGCTTCGAGGAGTATTTCCCGATTTCAGCTAAATACAATGTCCCGATTGTGGTGACCGGCTTTGAGCCTGTGGATATTCTGCAGGGTGTGTATATGACCGTGAAACAGCTTGAGGAAGGACGTCGGGAGGTTGAGAACCAGTACGCGCGGTCGGTGCGACGTGAGGGAAATGTTCCCGCGCAGAAGCTGTTGGCTGAGGTGTTTGATGTGACTGACCGAAAGTGGCGCGGCATCGGCTCCATCCCGCGCAGCGGGTATAGGCTGAAGAAGGAGTATGCGGAGTATGATGCAGACATTGTGTTTGACGTTGGAAACATCACCGTACAGGAATCTCCGCTCTGCATCGCCGGGTTGGTGTTGCAGGGCTTGAAGAAGCCGCATGAATGCGCGGCATTCGGGAAACAGTGCACTCCGGAGCGTCCACTCGGAGCACCCATGGTCTCCTCGGAAGGTGCATGTGCCGCGTACTATCATTATAGGAGATTTGCAACAGAGCTTTCACCCGCACCAGTGGGGTAGCCGTTATGATTCTGCACTTTTCAAACTGAACGAACACTACCGACAAGAACCAGACAAATATGGCCACAGCATATGCGTTAACCAATCCATTGTCGTTGCTTGTGAACAAGCCAGCGGCGGAGTTCACTCGCGAAGACCTTATCAAGGTTATCGAACAAAAGCAGATCGAACGAATCACCTTTCACTACACAGGCTTGGATGGCAAGCTGAAGGAGCTCAAAATCCCGGTAGTCAGCCGTCGTCAGGCAGAATGGGTTCTTGCTGACGGTGAGCGTGTCGATGGCTCATCGCTCTTCAAGGGAATGGTGGACGCGGCGCTCTCGGACCTCTACGTTATGCCCGTGTACAAGACGGCCTTCCTGAATCCATTCGATGACGCGAGCCTCGACTTCATCTGCCGCTACCTGACAAAGGACGGTGAGCTTGCGTCGTTCGCTCCGGATGCGATCCTGCACAACGCAAGCGAGCTGTTCAAGAAGACGACGGGGATGGAATTCTACGCCATGGGTGAGCTGGAGTTTTTTCTGCTGAGCGAGCCGAAATCTCCGATTTATGTCTCTCCCAAACAACGCGGGTACCATGCTGCGGGACCATTTGTGAAGAGTGGACTGATCCTGGATGAGATGGTGCGCTACATCGCTCAGATCACGGGGGCGGTGAAGTATGCTCACAGTGAAGTGGGATACGTGGAGAGCGTGCGAAGCGATCTCGAAGAAATCAGAGAGAAACAGGCGGAACAACTGGAGATCGAATTTCTTCCGGTGGCGGTGGAAGATGCCGCGGACAACCTCGTCCTGGCCAGGTGGCTCATCAGGAACGTCGCGTACAGGCACGGTTGTGTGGCAACATTCACCCCGAAGCTCGAGGAAGGTGTTGCGGGGAACGGACTGCATGTCCACATGGAGCTGATGCGAAATGGCAAGAACATGATGACAGAGGAAAGCGGCAAACTATCCATGAGCGGAAAGAAAGTGATCGGCGGTCTGTGCAAATATGCCGACTCACTGACCGCGTTCGGCAACACCGTTTCGTCTGCATACCTGCGGTTGGTGCCGAACCAGGAGGCCCCGACGCGCATCTGCTGGAGCGACATGAACCGCAGTGCTATGATTCGCGTGCCGCTGGGCTGGTCCAAGGTGAACAACCTTGCTGAGCGGCTGAACCCCCAGCAAAAAGAGCACTTGGTCGAGAGCGAGGGAAGGCAAACCGTGGAGCTCAGAAGTCCGGATGGAAGCGCGCTCGTTCACCTCCTTCTTGCTGGTCTTACCATGGCCGCCGAGTGGGGGATGAAGAATGAAGAGGCGATACAGCATGCAGAGAAGTTGTACGTTTCCGGCAACATCTTCAAGGACAGTAAGCTCCTCAAGACACTTGCCGCGTTGCCGACAAGCTGTGTTGAATCTTCTCGAATCCTGTTTCAGAATCGAGAGTTGTACGAACGCGATCATGTCTTCCCTCCAAGCATCATCGAATACGTGGCGAAGATGCTGCAGGCTGAGAACGACGAGAATATGAACCAGAAGCTCGTCGATTTGCCTGCCGACGACCGGTTGCACGAAACACGCAAGATCATGCATAAGGATCTTCATAGGCACTAACATGAATTCAAAGGCGACGATTGACGGATTTCTTGCAAGCAAAACCCTCGCGGTTGTAGGCGTGTCGGGAAAGCGTCGCGGATTCGGCTACACTGTTTACAAGGATCTTCAGGGCAAAGGTTACAAGGTGTATCCTGTCAACCCCGCCGCGGAGAGCATCGATGGGGAGAAATGCTACCCCAATGTCCGCTCACTTCCCGAGAAGGTGGACGGCATTGTGCTTGTCGTTCCACCCGCCCAAACAGATCAGGTTGTTCGTGAAGTGGCTGAGGCTGGAATTCGACAGGTGTGGATGCAACAAGGTGCGGAGTCTAAATCTGCGATCAGGTTCTGCGAAGAGAAGGGCATTTGCGTTGTCTACGACGAATGCATCCTGATGTTCGCGGTACCGGCTGCGTTACCCCATCGGGCACACCGATGGGTTCGGGGGGTATTCGGGAAACTGCCGGCATGAGCCAACAAGGAACAGCGGAGGGACCAATGGGTGATCAGCAACCGGTCGATATCAACCAGATCTCCTGTCCTCTCCCCATCAGCGACTATAAGCAAGTTCTGCTTGCTCATGGGGGCGGTGGGAAGCTCACGCAGCAGTTGATTCAGAAAATGTTCTTGTCTCAGTTTCAGAATGAGTATCTCGAACCACTGCACGACGGAGCTGTCTTTTCTGTGAATGGCACTCGATTGGCCTTCTCGACCGATTCGTATGTGGTCAACCCGATTTTCTTTCCTGGTGGAACGATCGGTGAACTCGCAGTCAACGGCACAGTGAATGATCTCGCGATGTGCGGTGCTCGCCCGCGCTATCTTTCCGCAGCCTTCATCATTGAAGAAGGACTTTCGATGGAGGATTTGTGGCGTGTAGTTGTTTCGATGCAAGAGGCAGCCCGGAAGTCTGGCGTCATGCTCGTTACAGGAGACACGAAGGTTGTAGATCGGGGAAAGGGAGATAGGATTTTTATCAACACCTCCGGTGTTGGAGTAGTTGATGCTGGAATCAACGTAAGCCCGAAGAGTGCGCAGGTTGGTGACAAGATCATCGTTAGTGGACTTATTGCTGTCCACGGCATCGCCATTATGTCCGTGCGTGAAGGGCTGGAATTTGACACGCCGATCAGAAGCGATACAGCCGCACTGAACGACCTTGTGCAGGCGATGTTCGCCGTGAGCAAGAACATCCACGTCCTGCGTGATCCAACGCGTGGCGGAGTTGCGAGTGCATTGAATGAGATTGCCTCATCATCAAATGTCGGCATGAAGATCCTCGAAGAGCGGATCCCGCTTTCGGAAGATGTAAGAGGTGCGTGTGAGATCCTCGGCCTTGATCCACTTTATGTCGCGAACGAAGGCAAGCTCATTGCATTTGTTCCTGCTCGAGATTCTGAGCAAGTCCTTGCTGCCATGCGTGGACATCCACTTGGCAAAGGCTCCGTCATCATTGGTGAAGTGGTTTCCGATTATCCCGGGACGGTCATCATGAGGAGTCGGATAGGGGGCAATCGCGTTGTAGACATGATCTCCGGTGAACAACTTCCGAGAATCTGCTAACGTGTGTGCGAAACTGATGTGACCACGTCAACAAAAGAAGAAATCCTCGTTATCAACCCTGGTTCCACTTCGACAAAGATGGGACTGTTCAGCGGCGAAGAAGGAGTGAACACAGGAATTGTCCGGCACGCCGCCGCGACACTGAGGTCGTATCAAAGTGTGTGGGGGCAGTTTCATTTTCGCATGCAGGAGGCGCGGCTCTGGGCCCGCGCCCACGCGTACAGGCCTGTAGCTGTCGTCTCGATGGGAGGATTGCTGAAGCCTGTGTCAGGGGGAACCTACACCGTGAATGATCGTATGCTCGAAGATGCCCGCGCAAACATACAGGGAGAGCATGCTTCAAACCTCGGCTGCGCAATGGCGTCAACCCTTGCGTTGGAATATGGCTGCAAGGCATTCGTCGTTGATCCTGTCTCGGTAGATGAGTTTGAACCCCTGGCGCGGTACACGGGTCACCCGTTGTTCCATCGCAAGAGCCTGTCCCACTCCCTGAATATTCACGCAGCCGCCCATAAGGCGGCAAGAGAATTGAAAAAGCACGTTGCTCAGTCGTCCTTCATTGTCGCGCATCTTGGAGGCGGCATCTCCGTTGCGCCTGTTCGCGGTGGCCGGATCGTTGATGTGAATGATGCGGCGAGCGATGGACCATTTTCGCCCGAGAGAACGGGAGGACTGCCTCTCCAACAGTTCATCACGTTGTGCTTTTCGGGTGCATATTCTGAGCAGCAGGTCCGTTCGCTTGTCATGGGAGCGGGTGGATTGACCGCGTACCTTGGCTCCAATAATGCGATGGAGGTCGAACGGCGCATTGAGGCCGGTGAGGAAACGGCGCGGGAAGTCTACGAGGCAATGGCGTATCAAGTCGCAAAAGAGATTGGAGGGATGTCGACTGTGCTGGCCGGGAAAGTTGACGCCGTTGTAATAACTGGAGGGCTGGCAACGTCAACACTTCTGGTGAATTGGATTGGGGAGCGGGTGAAATTCATCGCTCCGATTTTTGTATATCCCGGTGAATATGAGTTGGAAGCTCTTGCACTTGGAGCATTGCGTGTGTTGCGAGGCGAAGAA
>DPLS01000106.1:0-3335 GCA_003541875.1 Bacteroidota bacterium
ATTGACTCCATTCTTCGAGCAGTTTCAGAAGGGCAGACTATCCAACAAGGAGAAGCTGCACGGAGTCAATAGCGACGGACTCCTCTACATCGGCATCCACTCTACTATCGTCCTGAAGCCGAAAGAAGAAGAGAGGATCATCATAGCTCTGGCCGCCGCCTCGTCAATACATGAAGCACGACAAAACCTGACCCTCGCACTTGAATTGGAAGATCCCATCCAGCTCAGTGAGATGAACTGGAACGACCACTTCAGCAGCGTTCCATACTTCGAGTGTTCAGATGAGTACCTCACCCGTTACTACTGGTACCGTTGGTATGGATTGAAGCTGAACACGATTGCCACAGGCGAAGACAACTACAGCTACCCCTTCGTCTGCGAAGGCATAGGGTACTTCCGGGCTCCAATCTCGTACAGTGCAATGTGCCACATGCTTGAAAACCGGTGGATGCATACGCCCGAGCTCGCACAAGGGAGCCTGCTCACATTCATCGACAACCAGCGTGAGGATGGTGGCTTTCGTGGTTACATCGACGTCAATTACTATCGGCAGGAAATGTTCTACCATGCCAATTGGGGAAATGCGGCAATTCAATTGGATGCCATTCATCCGTCACCCGAGTTTCTCCAGGTTGCTTACGAGGGACTGAAGAAGTACGCGTACTACTTCGACCGTGAACGAGACGAAGAGATCAGCGGATTATATGACATTGACAACCATTACGAGACCGGACAGGAATACATGCACCGCTACACGGTCGTGAATCCCAACGCCGATCAGGACAATTGGGGCGAGGTGTTCCGGTTGAAAGGTGTGGATGTCACCGTGTATATCTACGAGTTGAAACGCGCACTGTCAACGATGGCAGACAAGATCGGAAAAACAGACGAGGCCGAACTATGGAATTTCGAAGCAGACAAGATCAAAGCGTCAGTGCTTGAGAGAATGTGGGATCCTGAGCAGGAGATGTTTTTTGATGTCGATCCTGCAACCGGTCAACGGACGAAAGTAAAAACAGCCACCTGTTTCTATCCTTATCTTACTGATATTGTGTCGGAGCTGCATCTTCCGGGACTGAAGCGACATCTCTTCAACCCGAAAGAGTTCTGGACAAAGTACCCTGTTCCATCATCCAGCGCCGACGACAAGTTCTTCTCCGCCGAACCGGACTGGAAAGGCAAGCGGATGAATTGCCCGTGGAACGGACGCGTGTGGCCGATGACGAATAGCCACATCGCTGAAGCCCTCGCCCACTCAGCGATCAGATTCAGTGACGGGCAACTGAAGAAAAAGGCAGCCGAGTTCATAACGAAGTTCATTCAACTAATGTTCTTTGATGGTGGCCCAACGAAACCGAATTGCTTCGAGCACTACAATCCACTCACTGGCCAGCCGAGCATATACCGCGGCATTGACGACTACCAGCATTCATGGGTGGCTGATCTCATTATCAAGTACGTTTGTGGGGTCAGGCCGAATGAAAACGGCACTACGATAGACCCGTTCCCGTTTGGACTGAAGCATGCTCTTATTGAGGAAGTGATCGCCAAAGGCCGGAGGATAAAGGTTGAGATAAGTGGAAAGAGATTCAGCGTATGGGTGGACGGCACAAAATTCGGTGAGAGCACCATTGGCAGGCCGATCACCGCGACCTTCGATGCCAGCACCAAAGCAACAGATTTCAATTCGAACAATTGACAATGATATTTCCCAAGCTTCTCACTGAACAGACACTCGCCTCCGCCCGCTCTCTCTTTCCCCACACTTCTCTAGGCAAGATCTATCTCAACCACGCGGGCACAAGTCCGCTCTCAATTCGCGTTGTTGGAGCGATGACGAACTACTTGCGCGAGAGATCAGAGGGAAAACTGGAGACATATCAAGACGACCTTCCCATGGTTGCCGAGTTGCGCTCATTCGTGCAACGGCTCATCAATGCTGAATCGACGGAGCGGATAGCCCTGACGGGCAATACATCAGATGCAATCAATATCATCGCAGGTGGGATCACATGGAGGTCGGGTGACAGAATACTGCTGAACAACATCGAGTTCCCTGCCAACGTTTGGCCATACCTGAACCTCAAGCAGCTTGGAGTTGAGATCGACATCATTCACAGTTCTGATGGCCGAGTTACGACCGAACAGATCGAACAAGCAATCACTCCCCGCACCCGGCTTGTTGGACTGAGCGCCGTGCAATTCCTTTCCGGCCATCGTGCCGACCTTGGCGCCATAGGGACAATTTGCAAACACCACGGAATCATATTTGCCGTCGATGGAATCCAGGCCGTTGGCGCTGTCAAGCTCGACGTCCAGGCTATGAAGATCGACGCACTCGCAGCAGGCGGACAGAAGTGGCAGATGTCTCCACATGGGACAGGCTTCCTCTATCTCACAGAAGATCTGCAGTCACAGATCCATCAAACAAACCTCGGCTGGTTGAGCGTTGCGGACCCATGGGACTTCTACAACTACAATCAGGAACTTGACCGTACTGCCCGACGATTTGAAGGTGGCTCGCTGATCATGCCGAGTCTCTGGGGAATGCATGCGGCCCTTGGAACGATCCTGGAGTTCGGTCTGGAAACCATCGAAGCACATTTGCTGGCGTTGACACAGAAACTCATCGAGGGCTTTCAGAAAATCGAGGGCATCCAGTTCTACACGCCATCGCGAGCAGACGAACGCGCAGGCATCGTGTCAATCGAGCTTCCACCGAACGCAGATCCTAAGAACGTCTTCAAGCAATTACTACAGAAGGGTATCACGGCTGCCGTGCGAGAAGGCATGTTGCGTTACTCTCCTCACTTTTATTGCTCGGCAGAAGAAATGCAGGCAACTGCGGAAGCGACGGCTGAATGCATCGAGTCATCCCCATGAAGAACGTCCTTGCAAAAAGCTCGGGTTTCCCGTTACTCCCGTCTTCTTTGTGTTCATGGCAGGGTGTTTCGTGGGCAGCACCCAAGTGGAAAAACCGATGCAGGCATGGGTGGGAATTATCTTCCTTGCTTTGGGCGTGCCAGTGTATTATTATTGGAGTAGGCACAACTCTCAAACACAGATCCACGGCATGAGGTCGGAATGAAAAAAGGCTCAACCATCCTTGTCATCGACGATAACGAGGACTTCCGGAAGCTGCTCGCAGAAACAATCACCATGTGGGGATTCAACGCGGCCGAAGCGGTGGATGGCGAACAGGCGATGTCGATCATTGAGCAGTTCTCACCGGACCTCGTGATTGTCGACCTCGACATGCCGAATATGAACGGGGTGGAATTTACAAAACGTGTCAAAGCGATCAACCCCAACTTCCCGATCATCATGGTTACAGC
>DPLS01000106.1:3604-5041 GCA_003541875.1 Bacteroidota bacterium
TTCGCCAAGTACTATACATCAGATGAGATCGATTCCACTCACCCCGATGCATTTCTGCAAAAGCCGGTTCACATGGACAAGCTGCTCGAAGTCATTCAGAACATCTGATCCATTCAATATCATTCGCCCCTTTCTGCCCCTGAAGTCGAACGTCATCTCACAAAGTCTGCACCATGAAACCCGGTTCCCGAATCCTGATCGTCGATGACAATGATGACTTTCGATTCATGCTTGCAACTGCATTGCAGAATCACGGGTATCTTGTGACCGAAGCAGCTGATGGTGAAGAAGCTCTTACCAAACTGAAAACCACAAACAATGATATGGCCATTGTCGATCTGGACATGCCGAAACTCAACGGCTTGGCACTATCGAAGAAAGTAAAGGACGCTGCCCCGGATTTCCCTATCATCATGGTCACCGGCTACGCGCAATTCTATTCTGCGGCCGAGATACTCTCCGTGGGCGTCGACGCATTCCTCCAGAAACCTGTGCCAATGGAAAAGCTCCTCGACGTCATCAACCGAATGTGAGTAGCAATGCGAACGTACGCCCTCCCGCTTCTTCTGTTCGTCACACAACTGACAGCATCACAAACAATCTGGTTCACCGATGACTTTGGGCGCACGGACCTTGGCGCCGCATGGAATCCGACAACCGGTGCATGGAACATTGACAACAGCGTCCTTACCATCAGCACTACCGACTACGATCAACTCCTGGCATCCAACTACCATATCTACGGCACAACACCATTCTCGCTCGAAGTAACACTGCGCGGAACTCGGGCTGGGGTCTTCTTCAACCTTGAATCGACCAATGCAAAAACCATCTCTCACATGGTTCGGTTCGACGAAAAGAGCATCCTTACAGGTTATATGAATGCGGATGGTGAGTACACAGCAACGAATGTCTTTGATGTCGAGAAACTCCCTGTTGACTGGACAATCCTAAGAATCGATGTCGACCCACAGAAGAAGCGGTATGAAGTCTTCGTCAATGGGAAGTCGGTTGGTGTTGATGAGCATCTCATCTTCGGTTCTGGGTTTGTCGGATTACAGGGCTCTGATGGTACAAGCGAGTTCAGGTCGGTCAAGATCACGGGAAAGGGGGAGAACAGCGCGGCCGGGAAAAGCGTGAAGGGTTCGGTAGTGCATTTCCGTCATGTAGACTACGTGCAGTCAGCCGGGAAGAACCTTGCCATCTACAATCCAGAACGGGGCATAATGCAGACCCTGGATCCAGACGGTCGGCTCATCGACGAGTCAGTTCTGAAAATGAGACCTGAACCACCACACGAGATCATGGTAGGCGACCAACGCTTCGCAATCGATGGAAAACGAATCCTCATCATGAATGAACGTGGAACGGTTACCGACTCGATCACAGAACGTCTGGTCCTCCCCTCTTGCCTGCTCACTGACTACACCTCCACTC
>DPLS01000398.1 GCA_003541875.1 Bacteroidota bacterium
TCGTGGAAAGTTCCGTGCGCTGTCATCAAAGATTCTCCAAAGTATCCGTGGCGGGGTTTCATGTTGGACTCGGGGCGCCAATATCAAACGCCGGAGTTCATTAGGCGCTACCTGGATTTTCTCGCGATGTTGAAGATCAACGTCTTCCACTGGCATCTTACTGAAGGACAGGGTTGGCGTATCGAAATCAAGAGATACCCAAAACTCACCGAGATAGGATCGAAGATCGCAGATGGCGCTGAGCAACAAGGTTACTATTCCCAGGATGAAATCCGTGAGATCGTTCAGTATGCTAAGGAGCGGTGCATTACAGTTGTTCCTGAAATCGATGTGCCGGGTCATTCCGAAGCCGCACTGATTGCGTATCCAGAGTTGACATGCTTTGGAGAGAAACCACAAAGTGTAATGGAGTATTCACAACAGTTGTTCTGTGGCGGCAACGAATCAACTTACACTTTTATCGAGAACATTCTCGATGAAGTGTGCAAGCTCTTTCCGGGTGAGTATGTGCATCTCGGAGGAGACGAAGCACCGAAAGCCAATTGGAATTCTTGTTCAAAGTGCCAGGAAAAAGTGCGGCTCGAAGGCTTGAAGAACTCACACGAACTGCAAATCTACTTTTCGTCACGACTGGCAAACTATCTCAAGCAGAAGGGCAGGAAGGTTATTCTCTGGGGCGATGTGGTTGAACAGGAGGGACCTTCTTTGCCTGAAGATGTCATAATCTACTGGTGGAATTATCGGAAGAACAAGACGGCAGCGTACGATGCTGCCTTGAAAAGTGGACGTCGGATAATTTGTGGAACCAACTACTACACGTATCTGAACTTCCCCGTCACGCCATGGTCGAAATATAGAGAGGACAGAACGTTTGATTTGAAAAAGGCATACGAGGAGAATCCTGCCGACATTGCTCATCCACCTGAACTTGTGATGGGAATGGGAGCGTGTCTTTGGACAGATTGGAATGTTACGATGAACATGATTGACCAGAGAGTATTTCCCCGCGTGTACGCACTGGCCCAACAGATGTGGAGTCAGAGCGAGAGAAGGCCGTTTGCCGATTTCTACAAGAAGGTAAAAGCTCAATACCGACGACTGGAATTCCTTGGAATTCGTGTTGGACCCGCGCTGAGAGAAGAAGTACCGCCGGGATATAGATGGGAGTAACGATAGCGAGGGGTCGTACGTGCTGATAGAAACCACAAATCGTTTGCTGAACTCGTTATGAGAACATTGTTTCAACAGCTCGACTACTTCAATATCAGCCGACAAGAGCTTGTCTCGAGGGATCGCATCCTGTCCGTTGATGTGCTCCGGGGATTTGATATGATCTGGATTATCGGAGTGAAGAAGATATTCAAAGGGCTGGATGAAGCGTTGGGGACTCCGCTCACGAACTGGATGTTTTCTCAACTCGATCATGCCGAATGGTATGGATTCACGTTCTATGATATCATCATGCCGTTGTTCCTCTATCTCGTGGGGATCTCGATGGTGTACTCGATGCGGAAACGTCTCAGTGCAGATCCATCGAAGAGAGTGTTGTGGAGGCATATTGCTATTCGCTTTGCGGTGCTCTGGATCTTAGGAATGGTTGTTCAGGGCAAATTGCTGACGTACGATGTCGAACAGATCAAGCTCTATAGCAACACACTACAAGCAATTGCGGCAGGATACCTTCTTGCGTCAGTGATCATTCTTTACATGCCAGTCATGTATCAGATTGGCGCGACACTCGGCTTGATGCTTGTGTACTGGGGAATATTCGCATGGGTTCCGGTCCCCGGTGTGGGGGCGGGCCTCTACACGCCTGACGGGAATATTGCAATCTTCATCGACAAGTTGATGCTCGGTGCGTTCCAGGATGGGACGACGTATACGTGGATTCTCTCAAGCCTGAACTTCGGGGCTACAACCATGCTCGGAGTATTCACAGGCTATTTGCTCCAGTCACAGAAGAAGCCGCTCGACAAATTCTATTCCCTAACAGCTTTCGGGATCGTCCTGATGCTTCTGTCATTCGCATGGATGCCGTGGCATCCATCAATAAAACATCTTAGGACAGGCTCGTTCACCGTATTGTCGGGAGGCATCTGTGTGCTGATGTTGGCATCGCTGTACTTTGTGATTGATGTGCTGGAGTATCGCAAGTGGACAACATTCTTTGTGGTCGTCGGATCGAATGCCATTGCCGCGTATGTCTCTGCAAGCATCTTTGACTATCGTCTCATTGCAAAAGTATTTGTCAACGGACTGGACAAATATGTCGGCCCATGGTATCCATTTCTGCTGGCATTTGCGGGGTTCACCGTGCTGTATCTTATTCTCCACTATATGTACAAGAACAAGATCTTCATCAAGATATGATGCGAGATTGCGAACGATGAAAACAATTCCAGACAAACAAATCTCACGGAATACATGCATGAAGAAGACAGTTCTCTTGTTCTTCGTCTTCGCCGCGTTGTATGCGGAATCGTTATCCCAGCCGAAGAACATGCTCTCATTTCCGGAACCGCACAGACCGAATGGGCAAACGAATGCTCTTCGGCTTGCTTGCCCACCACTCGATACTGTCCGAATAGGTTTTATCGGATTGGGGGAGCGGGGTGGTAGCATGTTTCGCAGAATGCTGAAGGGCGAAGGAGTAAAGGCTGTTGCCCTCTGTGGTCTGGTTCAGGCGAG
>DPLS01000020.1 GCA_003541875.1 Bacteroidota bacterium
GAAACACAGGCGCCCGTGGATGTAACAGTCAAGAGCTCGGGCTACGGTGGAGAGCGCATTGAGGTAATGCTGAACGAGGGATCACGAGAACTGGATCGGAAGACTGTTGTGCTCGGCTCGGGAACACGAGAATACCCCATTCGGCTTTCCTACGTACCGCAAGGCGAGGGACTAAAGAAGTACACTGTTCGGGTCTCTTCGCTGCCGGGCGAACTCACGGCGGGGAACAACCAGAAATCGTTCTTTGCAAAAGTCCTGAAAAGCAGACTGCGCATTCTCATCGTGGGTGGTTCTCCCTCACCCGACCTTTCGGTGATCAAGCAGACCTTGATAGAAGAGAAGAACTTCGAGGTTCGGTCGTTCACTCAGAAGATACCCGGTGGTTTCTATGAAGGCACATTGTCAACCCAACCGCTTGACTCCGCTGACTGTATTGTACTCATCGGCTTTCCCACATCATCAACGAACGGCCCAACGCTCGAACTCGTCACCTCGGCCATTACGCAACGCAACAAACCGCTGTTGTTCATCAATGGTAAGTCTGTTGATTATGGAAAACTTCAGGCGCTGGGCAGTATCCTGCCATTTGTCACCCCTTCTGTTTCTACGGCAGAGGACTATGTCTTTTTTCATCCCTCGGACGCACAGCGGCTGAACCCGATCCTGGCAATCCCACAGAGCGATGGCTTGAGCGCGTGGAGCCGATTGCCGCCAATCTTCAAAACGCAGACGTCGTTCAAGGCAAAACCAGAGGCCACCGTGCTGGGTTTCTCGCGGGTACAGGGAATTGTATTGGGTGATCCGTTTCTCCTTACGCGCAACATCAACAAGCAGAAGTCGGTCGCTGTACTTGGGTACGGTCTCTGGCGATGGAGGTTGATGACACAGGGAACGACGGAGACCGAACAGCTTCTCTCGGTGTTTCTCACAAATTCCGTGAAGTGGCTTACAACGCATGACGACGCGCGATCTGTCAGGGTGCTAACCACAAAGAGGTTCTATACACAGGGGGAGCCCGTGGAGTTTATGGGGCAAGCCTATGATGCCGCGGTGCAGCCCGTTGATAACGCACAACTCCGGATAACTGTGACGCAGGAAGAAAAGGTGATTGAAACTGTGTTGCGGCCCATCGGCAGCGGCCGCTATGAAGGCTCCATCGATGGATTGAGCGAGGGGGATTACACGTTCAAAGCTTCAGCCCAGACTGACGGACAACAACTTGGTGAAGACAACGGTCGCTTCACTGTGGGTGAGCTTAACCTGGAGTTTCAAGACACACGCATGAACGCGCCTCTCCTTCGCCAGCTTGCATTTCGGACCGGTGGACGCTACTACTCACCGACGGAAATTGGAAGTCTTGCACAGGATATCACCTCGCAACCATCGTTCTCTTCTCGTGAATCTGTTCGCACAAGCACGCTCGAACTCTGGAACTGGCGATATTCTCTCGTCGCCATCGTTCTCCTGCTTGGCGCCGAGTGGTTTCTCCGCAAACGAAGCGGGATGCTGTAGTGAGGCGTTGAAAACAGAACTTCGTCGTAGGTCAGACATTCTTGTCTGACCAATTTGATTCACTCGCGCCGTTTTGAGAAATAGACGAACTCGTTTACACGCTAGTTATGCGCCATGCTTGAGAAATGCTGACTTGAGACTAACTACAAAAACTAACTTTTCAAAGTAGAATAAAAGGAGTGAGCCGAAAATCCTTCAAAGAGTAGGCCTATCATTAAACATTATGCAAATCATGAATAAACATGTCTTCACTCTGTGTGCCACAGTTCTATGTTTGTACGCCTGTAATAGCCCACAAAACCAAGCGGGCAATTATCAAAGCACGATTGACAGCCTCAAGGCAATAATCGCTGAAGATCATTCTTCCGAAGCAGCCGCTATTATGAAAGCCGACAGTGCTTGGGACAGGGCTTCGGAAGCCAAATCGGTTGAGGGATGGTTAAGCTTTTATTCCGATGATGCCATCATGATGCCGCCGGGAGAAAAGGTGTGCAAGGACAAGGCATCGAGGGAAGCATCCATGAAAAACATGTTTGCCATTCCGGGGGTATCGCTCAGGTTCCAGAGCACAAAGGTTGAAGTTTCCCGCATGGGTGATTTGGGTTATGCTACCGGCGTTTACCAGTGGAGTTCAAAAGATGCCAAAGGAAAGGATTACCATGAAACGGGCAAATACTGCGAGACATGGAAGAAACAAGCTGACGGAAGCTGGAAATGCATTGTGGACATCTGGAACGCTGACCCGGCAAAATAGCAAGCACGGCGCATAACAGCACAAGAAAGAATTGGAATCTGGTTGCGAAAGCGGTTGGTGACTTCTGGGTCAACAGATCTCACACTAATCAAGCGGTAGCCAAAAGTAAAGCCGGGTTCAGCGCCCGGCTTTTGTTCTTCTCACTTCTTTTTGGGTTTCTTCTTCTCTGAAGCAGCCACGGGTTTGCTCTTCAATGGAGGCTGCTTGGTCTCCGGTTTCGGTGCTTGAGTTTTGGTCTCTTGCTTCTTCACCTGAGCTTCCTTCCCCTCGTTTTCAGTCACTGCCGGCACGCTCTTGCTTGAGTCGCCGTTGGTCGGCTCCTCATCCTCCGGCACAACCACAGCAACATCAGAAATCGTATCGCCCTCGTCCAGTCTGATCAGTCGTACCCCCTGCGTGTTCCGGCCAGCAACGCGGATTTCGGATGCATGTTGGCGGATGACAATCCCACCGCTTGTAACAATCACAACATCTTCCTTCTCCACAACTTCTCTGATGGCAACCATCTTGCCGGTCTTCTCGGTCGTCTTCACCGTGATAATCCCCTTGCCACCACGGTGACTTACTCTGTACTCGTCTGTTTCACTGCGTTTGCCATAGCCAAGCTCCGTCGCGACGAGAACGGTTGTCCCGGTCCGTCGTAAGACAACTGCCCCGACGACGCGATCGCCCTTGTCCAAATTGACTGCACGAACGCCGGCGGCAGTGCGTCCCATGGAGCGCACTTCTTGTTCGTGGAATCTGATCGCCATTCCTTCCCTCGTTCCAATCACGATATCCTGACTGCCGTCGGTAAGACGTACAGCCATCAGCCGATCACCTTTGCCAAGTCCGATTGCCGCTATGCCGCTACGCCGCGGGTTGCCAAACTCAGAGAGCTCAACCTTTTTGATCAATCCCTGCTGCGTTACCATCATCACGTAGAGCGAATCCACAAAGTTCTTCACACTCACGTATGCTGCAATTGTTTCGTTCGGATCTTTTGCAATCAGGTTGACGATTGCCTTTCCGCGAGATGCGCGCCCTGCCTCCGGAATTTCGAACACCTTGAGCCAGTAGCATTGACCCTGGTCGCTGAACAGCAGCATATAGTCGTGCGTGCTGGCAATGAACATGTGCTCGATGAAGTCGTCTTCCTTTGTCGTTGCGCCCGTGCTACCCCTGCCGCCTCGTGATTGTCTCCGATAGCCGCTCACCGGGAATCGCTTGATGAAGCCGCCGTGGCTGATGGTGATAACAACCTGCTCCTCGGCAATCATGTCCTCGATGCTGAACTCTTCAGCCTTGTAGACGATCTCCGTACGACGCTCGTCTCCGTACTTCTTCTTGATCTCCTGCAGTTCTTCCTTGATGATCTGCAGTTGGAGCTGCTTGCTGGCGAGTATGGCCTTGAGCTTCTGGATGAGCTTGATTGTCTCTTTGTACTCATCCTCGATCTTCTTTCGCTCCAGACCGGTGAGTCGCTGCAGGCGCATGTCCAGGATTGCCTTGGCCTGGATCTCGGAGAGCTTGAACCTCTTCATCAGGCCGGCTTTTGCCGTCTCGGTATCCTTGGACGCCTTGATGAGTTTGATGATGGCGTCAATGTTGTCGAGCGCGATGATGTAGCCTTCGAGAATGTGTGCGCGCTTCTCGGCTTCGTCAAGCTCAAACTTTGTCCGGCGCACGATAACATGGTTGCGGTGGGCAACGAACTTCTCGATCATCTCCTTCAGCGTCAGCACTTGCGGCCGGCCTTCCACCAGCGCAAGCATGATCACGCCAAAGGTGGTCTCCATTTGCGTGTGCTTGTAGAGATTGTTGAGAATAACCTGCGCGTTCGCATCGCGCTTGAGCTCAACTACCACTCGCAATCCGTCGCGGTCCGACTCATCCCGTATGTCAGAGATATCGTCCAGCTTTTTCTCATTGATGAGGTCGGCCATCCGTTCTATGAGATTGGCCTTGTTGACCTGATACGGAATTTCTGTGATAATGATACTCTGACGGTCGTTCTTCGCCGTTTCAATGCTTGCCTTTGCACGGACCACGATACGACCACGTCCAGTGGTATAGGCCTCCTTCACCCCATCATAACCATAGATGATGCCACCGGTGGGGAAATCCGGCGCTTTCACATGCTTCATCAGTTTTTCGTTCGCAATCCCCGGATCGTTAATCAGCGCTACGCAGCCGTCGATCACTTCGCCAAGATTATGCGGTGGAATGTTCGTTGCCATGCCAACGGCAATCCCGCTCGATCCGTTGACCAGCAGGTTTGGGACCATTGCCGGCAAGACGGATGGCTCTTTGAGTGTATCGTCGAAGTTCG